>SFMP01000075.1 GCA_004554395.1 Myxococcales bacterium
AATATGCGAAGACCTCACTCAAGTCGACAATGGGCTGTGGGCAGAATCGGCACCATATATTGCCGACCGATTTTTCGAAGAATACCATGCAAAGAAAAATGCAAAGGGCGAGTGCTGAAATATAATATAGCATTTTGCAAGGGGACCGCATGTGTTGATAGAGGAATGTATCGGTTTGTAACCGTCTTGTCTCGTATCGAACGATATGATATTTTTTGCCGTTTGGCAGTTTTGTCGCATGAGGTAGGGAGGCGATTGAGATGGGTACGTATAATCGGCAGAAACGGCGTTTGCTTCATTCGAAGTCAGTTCGGATCGATGTGAAAGAAATCAAGCGAGCGGTAGGGGATGTTCAAAGTGCGCTTGGGGCAGGGGCGTTTGCCGTTGCTTTTGATGGGGCGCAGAAGTTGTGCGAGTGGATTGGTGCTGTCGTCGATGGCGATGGGGCGAATCCTCCGATGGGAATCGACGTTGCGACGCTCGACAATATATATATGACGGCGCTCGTGTGGTGCGTTCGCGCCAAGTCGGGATTGGGGGATCGTGCGAGTGCCGAGGCGATGGCCGAGGCGTATTACAAGGCGGCATGCGATCGGGGTTGCGCTCCGCGCATCGTGCAGGCGTTGCAGATCAAGGCTCAGTTTGCCCTCGATCGCGCCGATTGGCAGGCGGCAATCGATGCGCTTGAATCGATTTTTCCGTATGCCGAAGCACTTGGCGACTTGGCCGTCGAAATTGCAGCCGGGCTCGCTTTGGCCAATTGCCACACTCGGCTCTATCGGTTTAACGATGCGAGCGAAGCACTCGTGCGAGCCGAAAAATGCGCCGCCATGGCCGATGGGGCTCTAGACGAGAATTTGCCTGCCATCTGGATGGGGCTCTACGAAATCGAAAAGCTCACGGGGCAATGTGAAGCGGCTCGATCGTGCCTGAGCCGTTTGGGCGAATGGATTCAGAATGGGAGGGCGTGTCGAGAAGACGACTTTTGCGCCTTTTTATTGGCACAAATACGAGAGTCTTCGGCGCAATTCGATAGCCAAAACGTTCGAGATATCCTCGATATGCTCAAATCGACGTCGATATATCGCGCAGCAAATGGCGGTGAATCGCCCGATGCGAAACGGCAGAAACTCCAGCATATCATCGTCGATATCGAAGATTGTCGCAGTTTATGGGCATCGGGCGAAAGGGAAGGCGCCCGCCGAGTCTATGACCGTTGCGTGGCGGCGACCGACGATCGCGCCACGCAACAGACGCTCGCGCTTTTGCGCTATGAGTGGGCGGTTGAAACGGGGCGTTGTGCGCCGACAAGTGCGCAGCAGTGCCACGAAATTGCCGACGATCCAGAGGCGATGGCGCATGAAATGGCTCGGTTGTTCGACGAAGATAGCTGCGAGGGCGATGGCAATATACTCATGCAGATCCATCGAGGATTTATCGATGCCGAACTGGAGATGGAACGTGGAAAATACGAAGAATCGGCGCAGATACTGAATTGGATTCACGAGGTGGCGACGTTTCGCGATTGTGCATCGATAGCCGTGAGAGCGCGAGCGATGCTTTGCCAGAACGAGATTTGCAAGGGGAATGCGCGAGGCGTCGCCACCGAGTCGGTCGAAGTCTACGGCGCCATGCGCCGCTATATCGGCGAAATCGAGGCATTGCCCGCCTTTTTAATCGCCTATCGCCTTTGCCTCATGGTGGGCGATGAATCGCCGCTCGAAGCTTTGTGTTGCGTAAACGACGTGTTTGAGCGCTGTGAGCAAAAGTTCGAGACGTGTTGCGTGCAACACGGCGAGCCCGGTATGGTGGCGTTGGGATTAGGGCTATTGAGGATATATGCGCTTAAACGCGACGTTGCACGATTTGAAAAAGTCGCCGCTGTGCTTGCTCCGGCGATGGACCCGGCGCGACGAGCCCATCGCACGATGGTCTATTGGGGTATATGTGCAGAATTTGAACGAAGCCGCGGCGATGGCGCGAGTCGCGCCGCAGGGTATTTGAAGAAAATGCGCGAGCTTGCCGAGATCAATGGTTTTGATGCAAGTCGGATTTGAGCCATATTCGGCAACGCGCGGTAGGTGTCGTTTAGAAAGAAGCCGGGGCGATGGCGCAAGCTGCGTCGCAGGGGATTTGAAGAAAATGCGCGAGTTTGCCGAGAACAATAGTTTTGATGCAAGTCGGATTTGAGCCATATTCGGCAACGCGCGGTAGGTGTCGATTAGGCGTTGACATGCGATTTTGGCATCTGTAAAATGTTGCGCGCATTTTACCGCCATACAGTTTCGTGCGAGTGATAGTTCCCAATGGCGGCTAAGCCGAAGAAATAGGGGTACGTGATGTATTTGACACCAGAACAACTTGCTCAAATCAAGGATTCGATCGACAAACAGCGGCAAGAGATCCTCGATAAACTCAACCAACGTTGCGAAGAGGGGTATGAGCCCGAAGTTCGTGGCGACGAAGCCGATATTGCCAATTCGGAGGGCATAGCCTTGACGATGGAACGGTTGCAGTCGCGCGATCGCCGTTTGCTCAAGAAACTCGACGAAGCGATGCGTTGGGTCGATTCGGAAGATTTCGGTTACTGTGAATCGTGCGGTGAAGAAATTGGATTTAAACGCTTGCTCGCTCGCCCGGCAGCTCGCCAGTGCATCGATTGCAAGCAAAACGAAGAACAACGCGAGCGTGGATATTACCATCCGCGTCCTCGCAAACCGCCTAAGCCGTTGCATCATGAGGATGACGACGAGGAGTAGGTGGAGGTATTGGTTTAGATGTTTAAGAAACTGAGTGTTTTTGTTGCGATTTGTTGTTTGGCTACAGCTTGTGACGATTCGGATTCGAACGATAGCCCCAAAGCTGAGCCAGTTTGTGGTAATAGCGTCGTCGAAGAGGGCGAAGTTTGCGATACGAAAGCGGCAGAGCCGTTGACGTGCGACAAATTCGACGCCAATAAGACGTGGAAAGCCGGTGGCGCCGCTGCGTGCTCGGCAGATTGCAAGAAGATCGAACTGGGAACGTGTGTCGAAGACACGACGACGCCCGAGCCAGCATCGGCTTGCGGCAATGGCACAGTCGACG
>SFMP01000076.1 GCA_004554395.1 Myxococcales bacterium
AATTGCCAAGTATTTCGCGATTAAGGTCGACACGACCGGATACGAAAACATCAAGATCTTCTTCAATGCCATGAGTTCGGGGACAGACGAAAAGCCCGTTGCCGTTGCTCACAAGACCGCCGATTCGTGCTCGAAATTGGGCGAGTTCAATACACCCATGAAAGAAACGGGTTTTGTCGCATCGCCGATGTTCGTTGCGCCAAATGCGAACAATCAAAAAGACGTCGAATTCGGCATTTATACGTGGAACACTGGTGGCATTTACGACGCCAACCAGACGTTGCGCATCGACGATATCTATATCACCGGTACGCCGATTGCCACGCCTGCCCAATAGAGGCGATTATCGATAACGCGTGCCCGCTTTGTTTCCAAAGCGGGCACACATGTGCGCGATATTGCCTCGACGTGTGCTTGATGATGTCGTGCATAAAATTCCAAAAATAAGAGATATATGAGATTTAATAAGTCGTTTTTACTAGTTCTTTGCATATTATTCGCGTTTAGCGCAGTGGCTTGCCAAAAGTCCAACTCGGCCAAAGAACAGAGTGCCGAGCAAGCCGAACGATCAGCTCAAGATGCGGAAAAAATGCAAGCCGAAGCCAAAGCCTACAACGATGCCATCAAATCCGAAGGCGAGTTGTCGCCCGAAAGGGCCAAAGAGTTGCAGGAGCGGCTCAAGCGCGAACACCGCATGATTCCGCAGCGGCCGGTTATCAAGATGTCGGTCGAATCGTCGAATGAACGGATATCGGCCACCGATATCGAGCGTTCTTATCTCTATCGCGAGGGGGCAACGAAGCGTTGTTATCTCATCGCTCTAGCCGTCGATCCCGAAGCCAAAGGTGAGTTATCGCTCGAGCTGGCTCGAACAGAAAACGATAACGAAACAGTCGTCCGAGGGTATGAAACGACGGGCAAACTCGACGACGAAGAGTTTAAATCGTGTATCGTCGCCATGGCAAAGCGCTGGCCACTCCCGACGGGGGCAGAACTCAAAGTCAAATTCGATCTCGATGCACTTCCTGCACCGACGGTCGAAGAATTGCGCCGTGAAAACGCCAAATACGAACACCGAATTCATAAAGGCCATGACCACGACCACGATCACGGCGATGGTCCGTCGTTCCCGCGCATTCCCCAAGAACTGCTCGACGATCCCGATGTACAAGACGGCGCAGCCCCCGATGCGGCGCAAGCTCAATAGAACTCGGTCGCGCCCAAAACTCTATCATCCATGCTCTCCATACTCGCTTATGACTTCGAATTTTAATCGACTGATCGTCGTTTTTGCCTTATTTGCTTCGTTTTTTGCGCTATCGATGGCGTTGCCTTCGCAGAGCTATGCCCAAGATTCGATACCGCCCGAGATCGGGAGGCAAAAGCGGTCAGATCCGGCGTCTGCGCCATTGCGCATGACTGCCGAAGTCGGTTTGGGCACGTTATTCGGAACGATTGCCGGTTCTATACCGCTCATGTCGGGGATGGGGATACAGATTCACGACCTCGTCAAATATCGCGATCCGAATCGTCGACCATTCATCGTCGAAGGCACGCTCATCGCGACGGCGATCGTGTATCCGGCTGGTGTCGCCGCTGGCGCCATCTTGGGCGGATACCTCACCGATTCGAAATCGCATTATTGGGAACCGTTTGTCGGTGCTTATGCCGGTGCGCTCATTGCCGATTTGACCGCTTATTTTCTTCAGAAAGATTATCCCGTCTTTTCGGCGCTTCTCGTCATCATCTTGCCCATCATTACGACGACGATTGCCATCGAAACATCGCACGAAAGGCGCAAATCTGCTGATAAATCGAGCAATCGAGCATATATGCCGCTCAGTTTGCAGTTCACGTTTTAACATTGAAAAAGGCGCGATTGCCCCAAAGTCAAGCAATAGCGCATATATCCCAACAATCGAGCGATTGCGCATATATATATATCGTTCAATTTGAAATACGCTTTCTAACATTGAAAAAGCGCGATCGCCCAATAATCGAGCGATTGCGAATATATATATGTATATATATCGTTCAATTTGCGGTTCGCTTTCTAACATTGAAAAAAGGCGCGATTGCCCAATAATCGAGCGATTGCGCCAATCGATCATCGATGATTCGAACTCATAGCAGTCGCCTACGGCGATAGCCCCAAGCGGCTGCGGCGCCGCCGCATAGCAACAACCACCAAGCGCCTTGGGCGTGGCGGCTGCGCGGCGTCGATTGGCAAGAGTCGCCATAGACCATGACATCGACAGTCGCATTGCCTTTGGTCACGTCTTCTTCGGCCGGGAGGTCGACATCGGGAATGATCGGTTCGAGCACGACGACGCATGGAGAATCGACAATGCAATCTGCTTCGCCAGGGCGATATTGCTCGGGCGATTTTGGAACGGCCTTGACGGTGTGAACGCCGCCCACAGGCGTCCGGAAACGCCATTCCTCACTACCGTCGTAGTCTTGGCTACCTAAATTGTCGACGGAGACCGTGGCATTGACGATGACATCTTCATTTAAGCTCGATTTGACCGTACCTTGGAGGTAATGCGATTTAAATACTTTCTTCTCGACTTCGAAGATGTATTCGATTGATCCACCTTTTGGCGCTTCTATATCGACCTCTTGCTCTTCGAAAGCGCCTTCGGTCAAGCTAGTGGCTATAGCTTTGTATTTTCCTCTGAGCCCACCAAAGCACGCGGATCTTTTCACCGATTCATCTTTGCCAACTTCGGTTCCGGTGCCTTTGTTGATGTCGAATAACGTCACCACAGAAGGCATGAGTTCTTCGTCGGCATTGACTTTGAAGCAAATCTTGCCCCCAACTCTTTGGAGCTCGATATCGCATCCGGTCGTGTGTTGTGCTTCTTCGACCGAGCAAGTCACACTTGCGCCAGATTCGTAGCCATCCAAGCTCGCCGTGAGCGTGTAATCCCCTGGCGCCACGCCATCGGTTTTAAATATCCCCGTGTTCTCGTCGCATTTCTGCGAGAGCGTTTGCGGGCCATTTCCTGAGACGATAGCGGCGAGTTTTTGTCCCGTTGTAGCGTCTGTCACCGTGCCCTCGAGAGTTCCGGGTTTAATGTCTCGTTTGGGCAAGTCGATCGAACAATCGGTGGTGTTGCCTGGTGTCACCTGACAATTGACCGTCGCGCCCGTACACGTTGGCGTCGCGCCCGACACCTCTGCTGTCACGGTATAGACGCCCGCAGTCAATTCTGCTGAAGTCCAAGTTCCCCCAGTGTAACCGATATCCGCTTGTCCTTTAATCTTAATCGTCGCCGCGAAATCATTGCCTTCGCATTTCACTCGCCCTTGGAGTTTGCCGGGTTTGGGTTTCAACGAAATCGTATCGCACTGTTGTACATTGCCATTGATAATGTTGCACTTCGTCGATCCCGAATAATACTGATCATGCGTTGCGACAATCGTGTAAGATCCGGGCTTCGAAACGATTCTCCATTTCACTCCATCGAATGAAATATCGGTTTGTGGCGTCACACTCAACGACACGTGACCGCTGGGAGGTTGCCCCGTCGTCTCACTGATGACGTTGCCCCATATCGTTCCCGTCGAAGGCTCTATGGAAATCTCACATATTGACGTCTTATCGGCGACGACTGTACAACGTCCTTCGCCGTGTTCATAGCCCTGAGCACTCACCGAAACGATGTATGATCCTACGGCGAGTTTGAACAACGCCGTACCGCCAGAATCCGTCTTTTTCGATTGTTGGCTCGACAAATGGACGAGCGAAACCGTCGCGCCAGGGATGCGCGTTCCATTCGACACGACTTCGACGTGCAGATCACCAGAATCGACGCAGCCTTGCGCATTTTTGCCATACGTCGTTGCAATCGCACGACAAAGTGCTTTGGCATAGCCCTCAGAATCCTTCATCGCAGGGACGTCTTTAGAGCAGCTCGTGATAAATCCCAAATACACCTTCATCGCAGCAGTATTTAGTGTGTTAAGCATCGAATAGTTCGACGCGCTTTGCGATTGGCGTTTGGCCATCTTCATATTGCTTGCCGCCGAATCGATGATCGCATTGCCCAGCGTAGCCGCTTTGCCCTTGCCGTTATGATAAACTTCGATCCCATTGGCCGCCGAAGATGTGTATGAGTTGGCGACGATCGACACGGTTGCCGTCGCGCCTTGGCATATCTCGATGCGCTGAGATTCCGCCATCGACGAACTACTCGTCCGAGTTTGTCGGACTTCGAATCCAGCCGTCTTGAGGTATTTTGTCAGATTATTGGCGATATTGAGCATGAGTGGCGCTTCGTTCGTATCGCATCCACTCACGCCGCGTGGCCCACCGGGGTCGACACAGATGACTTGAGCCGTAGCATTCGATGCCGTAAACATCGCACCCAGAGCAATCGCCAGTCCCATTTGAACACGCTGAGACATCGAAACCTCCATTACTTATCACCGTCGAATGACACGACGATTTATATCCACTCTAGATTTTACCACATTTCGGGAATCGAGACAACGAACTGAGGTCGCGGCGCATAAAAAGAAACAAATTGCGCCCAAAAACTTTGGGCAAATCCGCCGCGGCGCCATGCCTAGCGCTGCGAGCGCGGGCGCATGGCGAGCCAGATGTGGTGGGCGATCGGTCTCGTGCCCTAATGTCGAATCGAAAATTCGAGTTCGTGTTTGAGTTCGCGGTCCATGAGTTCTCGCACGACGCGTTCTGGCGTCTTGCCCTCATAGAGACCTTGGTAGACGCGCGTCACGATTGGCATGTCGACGTCGTATTTTTGAGCCAATATGTATGCGCTACGCGCCGTTTTGACGCCCTCGGCGACGGTAATTCTGCCGTTCTGAATCGAATCGAAATCGCGCCCTTGGCCGAGTTCGACGCCGAGCGTTCGGTTGCGCGACAAGCTCCCATAACACGTGAGTGCCAAATCGCCCAAGCCGCTGAGTCCCGACATCGTGAGCGCTTCGCCGCCCAATTTCACGCATAATCGGGTCATTTCGGCCAAACCGCGCGTCACGATGGCGGCGACGGCATTGTCGCCGAGCCCGAGCCCGACGCAAGCCCCAGCCGCGATGGCAATGACGTTTTTGAGTGCGCCGCCCAATTCGACGCCCAAGACGTCTTGTGTCGTATAGGCGCGGAAATCGCCATTGCTGATGAGGCGTTGCAAAGTCTGGCACAAATCGCGATCGTAGCCTGCCAAGCTGACCGACGTTGCCAAGCCTCGAGCGACGTCGAATGCAAACGACGGCCCCGATAAAAAGCACGAACGCCCGTGAGCCCACGATCCAAACGTCGAATCGATCAGTTCCGACATCGTCATGAGCGTGTCGTTTTCGATCCCCTTTGTCGCACAAATCATCGGCGTATCTTTGGGCAAATAGGGCACGATGCCCGCTAAGACGTGTCGGGTGACGTGGCTAGGGGTGACGATGACCAAGAGGCTAAGCCCTTGGGCGAAGGCCTGCAAATCGGTCGTCGCTACGAGCCCTTTGGGCAGTGATACATCGGGCAAAAATCGCGGATTTGTATGAGTCGTATTGATTGCCTCGGCGGTATCGGGTTCGTAGACCCAGATTCTGGCGTGCCCGTAGATCGCGCACAGGTGGCGGGCGAGCGCGGTGCCCCAGGCGCCGCCACCGAGGATGCCGATTTCGGAGGAAAGTTTCTGCGTCAAATCATCCATCTATCGTCCCCTATCGATGCGATTACTTTGCATGGCCATCGGCATTTGCCTCGGGCTGTGCTTGATTGCCGACGACAGTTTCGGCATTTGCCGCCGCCTTTGCGGCATCTTCGCGAGCCTTGTTGAGTTTTTCGGCTTGCGCGGCTTCTTCGCGAGCTTTGAGTTCGGCGTTAGCGGCAGCCTTTTTGGCGGCTTCTTCGGCTTTCTTTGCCTCTTGTGCCTTTTTGTATTCGAGTTGTTTTTCGAGTACCGAACCGGCATAATAATTGAGTTCGCCCATCGTCGTAACTTGCATGCCCCAATCTTTGATGCTGTCGCGGCTCGTTCGCATCGACTTGAGCAATCCGACGTCGCTTTCTTCGCCCAAAGTGAGCAAGCAAGCCGCCGACAATATGCGCGTCACGGTTGCCCCTTTGGTGAGAAGCTGGCGGAAGACGTCGAGTGGCACTTGATTGTTGAAAGCGGTCGGCAAATAATTGCAATAGACGCGCATCGAGTTCCAAAGCGTCATCGTCGGTTGGGCGACGAGCGTCGGGTGATCGGCGGGCGTTTTCAATAATTCATAATTATTGGGGATCGATTGTATAAGCGCGGCAAATCCTTCGCGACCGCGATCGTTTGTCAATATTTCGAGGCAATCCCAACGAATATATCCCGTTCGGTCGTTTTGCAATAAATCGGTGCATAGCTTCGCACCGGCTTCTTTTTGCACATTTCGATAATAATTTGCCAACAAGACGTCTTTATAATAATTTAACGTCTCGTTTTTATATTCCGGATCGGTCAGAATCTTTTGTGCCATGGGCATGAGCAATTCCGAAGGATTGCTCGAAAACGGCAAAACGTAGACGCGTTGCATATTCGGATAGCTCTTTTCGATTGCTTCCAAAAACATCGTAGCGACCATGTCGTTGCTACCGGGGAGTTTCAATGTTTCGAGCGTCGTGAGCGTCGATGCAATCGTCGTCATAATCTTATCGCTTGGGCGCGATATGATTTTATAATTTTCGCCTTTAGCTTTGAGTTCGTCTTCTTTAGCCTTTTCTTTGACGAGGGCTTCTTCGAACGCCGTAATCTTCTTTTGCAATGCGGCTTTGAATATGGGCAATGAGTCGGTGCCCAAGACTTCGAACAGTCGCGTTTGCTCGACGCGGCCCGCTTTCTCGAGCGGCAAGAAGAAGTTTTCGCTATCAAGCCAATTTCGTATAAAGCCCAATAATTCGGCTCGATTGGAATCGTCGAGTTCGAGTTTGAGCAAATAATACGAGGCGTCTTTGATCTTCGTCCCGTTCATGTCTTTGCCCTCTTCGGTCTCCATCATCGATTTATATCGTTCGATGACGCCGGCTACGATTCGATTCATCTCGTCGGTCTTGAGCGGATCGCCCAATGCATCGGGCAAATTCAAGCTGTTTTGGCGTTCGGTCAAGACGATAACGGCCTCGACTTTCGACTCCAAACTGAACCGTTTATTCTGTATAAACTCCTGCATCTTTTGCGGCGCTCGCTTGTCGAACTTCCACTCCCTGACCTCTTCGGGAGACTTCGTACAAGCCGATATCGCCGCCGTTAGCACGATTAAGAATAATAGACATATATATTGAAATCGACGTTTATTTGTCATCGTCAGCCCCAGAACCTTTGCCTTCTTGTAACTCTTCTTTTGCATGGACATCTTTCGCTTTTCGCTTCTTCGATGCCGTCGTTAAAGTTGCACCATTCGATTTGGTGTCGTTATCGTCGTCGCCCTCGTGGATTGCGCTGTCTTTCGTCGCGCCCTTCGGTATATATAATGCATTCTTCGGTATGTTATTTGGGTCGAACTTCGCATGTTGTTGGAATATGAATTTATATACTTCTTTATAATGGTCGACGAAGAAGAAATATAAACCTTCCTTAATATAAGACGCGAGTTCGTCGACGTCGCGACGGTTTTTCGAACACATGACGAGTGTGCGTGCGCCTGCGCGTTTGGCGGCGATGACTTTTTCTTTGATTCCGCCGACGGGCAAGACATTGCCCGTGAGCGTGATTTCGCCCGTCATCGCCAAGCGCTCGGGGATCGATTGATTCAACAATAACGATAATATACTCGTCGTAATCGTGATGCCGGCGCTCGGACCGTCTTTGGGCGTCGCCCCGGCGGGGAAGTGGACGTGGAAATCGGTCTTCGAAAACATGTCTTCGTTGACTTTGAATGCCGACATATTGGCGCGGATAAAGCTAAACGCTATCTGCACCGATTCGCTCATCACCTCGCCCAATTGCCCCGTGAGCTTGAGTTGCCCAGCCCCAGGCATTCGCGTCGATTCGATAAACAATATCTCGCCGCCGTATTGCGTCCAAGCTAGCCCTACGGCGACGCCTGGCATCATGCCGCGGCTGATGACTTCGTCGGTAAATATCGGCGCGCCCAAGAACTCCGATAAATTGTCGGGCGATATCTTCGCCGTCGTCTTTTCGCCCGTCGCCAAGCGACGGGCATTTTTGCGGCATACTTTCGCCACTTGGCGTTCCAAATCGCGAACGCCCGCCTCGCGCGTATAGCTGCGGATCAAGCGCTTGAGCCCCGACGGCGTAAACGACATGTCGTCTTTCGTCATGCCGTGCTCGGCGAGTTCTTTGGGCACGATATGACGGCGAGCAATTTGGAATTTCTCTTCGTCGATGTAGCCCGATAATTCGATGATTTCCATGCGATCGAGCAGTGGGCGGGGAATCGTCGATGCATCGTTTGCCGTGGCGATAAACATCACATCCGATAAATCGAATGCGACATCGAGATAATGATCGTTGAAGGCGTTGTTTTGCGACGGATCGAGGACTTCGAGCATTGCGCTCGACGGATCGCCGCGCCAATCGCTACCCAATTTGTCGATTTCATCGAGTACGAAGACGGGGTTTCGGACGCCGACGCGCTTAATGCCTTGGATAATTTTGCCCGGCATCGCCCCGACGTATGTGCGGCGATGGCCGCGGATTTCGGCTTCGTCTTTGAGCCCACCGAGCGAAAACCCGTAGAATTTGCGCTTGAGCGCACGATTGATCGATCGCGCCAAACTCGTCTTGCCGACGCCCGGAGGACCTAAAAAGCAAATGATCTGCCCTTGGTGATCGGGTTTGAGTTTGCGAACTGCCAAGAATTCCAAAATGCGTTGTTTGATATCGTCGAGCCCGAAGTGATCTTGCTCGAGTACGCGCTCGGCGTACTTGAGATCGAGGGCGTCTTCGGTCGTCGCGGTCCAAGGCAAATCGCAGAGCCAATCGAGATAGGTGCGGATGGTACTCGTTTCGCTCGAATCGGGGGTGAGTACCGCAAGGCGGCTGATTTCTTCGTTGGCGCGATCGGCGGCTTCTTGCGGCATCCCCGACGATACGATGCGTTCTTTGTAATTCTGAACCGCCATGGCGATTTCGTCTTTTTCTTCGCCGAGCTCTTTGCGAATCGCCCGCAATTGCTCGCGCAAGAAGAACTCTTTCTGGCTCGCTTCGATTCGCTCGCGGATTTGATCGTGAATCTTTTGCCCCAAAGCCGCCAATTCGAGCTCGCGGACGAGGATTTCGTAGACTTTTGCGAGTCGTTGCGTGACGTCGAGCGTTTCGAGGATTTCTTGTCGTTTTTTGTTGGGAATGTCGAAATGTGCGGCGACCATATCGGCTTGCCGGCTCGGATCCCCAATCGAAATCATGCCCGAGAGCAACTCGCGCGGCAACGGCGACGATTCCATTTCGAGGAATTTATTGAGGCTCGCCGTGACATTGCGTTCGTAAGCCGTCAATTCGTCGGATTCGACGAGTTGATCGGGAACGTATTCGACTTCGGCGATGAGTCGGTCGCTCTTGAGAAACGACAAAACGCGCATACGACTGACGCAGTGGATGAACATCGAATACGATCCATCGGGCATGCGAGCCATGCGCATGATATGCCCGACACAGCCCACTTTCGACAAATCATCGGGCTTGAGCTTCATCGGGTCGTCGTCTTCGTTTTCGACTTCGCCCCACAAGAAGCCCAAATAATCGCTATGCGTTTGGGCGCGCTTGACGAGCTCGAGCATCGGGCCTGGCGGCACGACAATTGGCATCATCACATCGGGATATACGACCGTCTCGGTTAGCGGTAGGATGAATAGCTTTTCGGGCAATTTATCGAGCGATTTTTTCGCCGTCTCTAATAGCTCAAGTATCGAATCACTCATGGCGAACCCTTTACATAAGAGAAAATAGCACCAGACCAACGGGCGCGATGCTACCATATTCCGCTCGATTAAAAAACACTACTTTCTTTATCATTATTATAGGGAAACTTGGCGTCTTTTCATGGCCGTTTGACCTCACCCCCGGCCTGTCGGCCACCCCTTCTCCATAAATGGCGAGGGGGAATCGACGCCCGCAAAGCGGGCGTATTGGCCTTGTGCCAATAGCCGCGCCCCCCGAGCGTGAATTGTGCTATTTGCGTTCAAATGGTGGCCAAACCGTGTTATACTAGGCGTGCCCTTGGTGGTTTTTTGACAAATGAGGATGCGATGGGAATTGTAAAAAAGATATGCGATATCGTGCCGGCGGCACTGGGGAGTCGGCTTTTTGGGATGGTGAGCGATGTGGAGCTGGCGGCGCCGTTGCAGAAGCGCGTCAATCGTGCGTTTGTGCGGCTGGCGCGCGTCAATGCCGACGAGGCGGCGATGCCGATCGACGATTACAAGTCGCTCAATGCGCTTTTTACGCGTGAGCTCAAGCCCGATATGCGGCCGATTGCGTGCGATGGCGACGATTGTGCCGTGTCGCCGGTCGATGGGAGGCTCAGCGAGGTGGGGTGCGTGGCCGATGGTATGCTGCTCGACGTCAAGGGGCGGTCGTTTTCGGCGTTTGAGCTCGTCGGTGCCGAGGCCGATAGCGAATGCGAATGGTTGCGCAATGCCTATGCGATGACGATTTACTTGTCGCCGCGCGATTACCATCACATTCATGCGCCGGTGTCGGGGGCTGTGGTGGCGATGAATTATGCGCCAGGGCGGCTTTTGCCCGTCAATCGATTGGGCTATGCGCTCGTCGACGACCTCTTGCCTGCCAATGAGCGGCTCACGTCGTTTATCGAGGCGCGGAATGGTCAGCGCGTGGCGGTTGTCAAAGTCGGCGCGACCTGTGTCGGGCGAATTTCGGTCGTCTACGACGATTTCAAGACGAACCTCACGCCGCGTTGCGAGGGCTTTACGCGCAACGTCGACCCGGCGTTTGAGGTCGAGGCGGGCGCACCGCTGGGATGCTTCGAACTCGGCAGCACCGTCGTCTTGCTCTTCGAAAACGACAAAAAGCGATTCGTGCCCAATCCCGACCTGCAAGTCGGGCAAAAGATCAAGCTCGGATCGCTCCTTGGGCGTTGGGAAGACAAAGATTAACCTGCCCCCTCGAGACAAGAAGCAAAATTTCCAACTCGGCGTCTTTTCATGTATACCGCCTCACTGTACATGTAGGGCGGCGGCCGATTTGCGATAATGTCTTGTCTTATGAAGTCTTTTTGCGATACACTACCGCGCCGTGTGGAGTGCTAGCTACTTGATTACGAAATTGCGATAAGGATAAGTCGATATGGCGGATGATCAGACAAACGAACGCTATGATGATGTAGATGCATTGCTCGGAGATCTCGACGACGATGAGGAAGAGTCGTATGCCAGCGACGCAAGCGACGTCGCAGCATCGGGCGTCGGATCGATCCTCGGATCCTCGTCTCTGTCGAATCTCGAAACGATTTCTGCCGAAGCAAATGCAACAGAATTAACTAACGGCGAATTATCTTCAGACCTCGCCATGAGCCTCGCAGATTCTTCAGACCTCGACCGAGGCACACTCGCCACATCGGTCGACGATCGCGATAGAGATAAGGATAAAGATAAAGGCGACGACAAAGACGACGATGCGCCCGCATTTCCGCGCCCGCTCGATGCCGTCGACAATATCGATCAGAATTCGGTGCGCCGCATTGCGCCCATCGCCTCGGCAACGTCGATTGCACCGATTTCGGTGCCCAACATGGGTTCGGTGCCCGCCATCGGCAAATTTACGCGCGTCAGCTCGAGAGAAAAAATCGACCCGCTCAACAAAACGCCCGATACCGAGCCATCGCTTCCGCCCGTGACGCCTTTGCGACCCGACGCCGACAAAGCCGATAAAGTCGAAAAACTCGAAGTCAAGTCCGAAAAAGTCGATGTCAAGGCCGAAAGAGACGATAAAGGCGACGTCGACGCCGATGATAAAACCGACGACGTCCGCACGAGCTCGCCCAAACGCCCGCCCGTGCCCCCCAAGATGCCCAGCATGCCATCGGCTGCGCGCGTTTTGCGCGAAAACGAAGTCGTCTATACGCAAGAGGCCCTTAACGACATACTCCCGGGCGGCAAAAACGACGACGGCCGCGACTTAGCCTACAAATTCAACGACAACAATTGGTATGCCAACGTCTTCAACGAAGATTATTTGCGCACGCTACCGCGAAGCCTACCGCGACAAACGATGCGCGAAGTCCGATTCATCATCGACAAACTCGGCATCCAACGCGGCGCTCGCGTTCTCGACCTCTGCTGCGGGGCCGGTCGCCATACCGTCGAACTCTCCGCCAAAGGCTACGACATGGTCGGCGTCGATCTTTCGATGTTCTTGCTCAAACGTGCACTCGATACGGCGACAAAGAAAAAACTTAGCATAAAATTCGTTCACGGCGACATGCGAAAGCTCACTTTCCGCTCCATCTTCGACGCCGTCTTCAACGTCCAAACGAGCTTCGGCTACTTCGACGACCTCACCAACTTCAAAGTACTCCAAAGCATCTACGCCAGCCTAAAACCCGGCGGCATCTTCCTCATCGAAACCGTCAACCGCGACTTCATCATGGACGACATGCCCCTGCGCCTCTTCTGGATGGGCGACGGTTGCAAAGTCCTCGAAGAATCCAACGTCGAATCCCTCTCGGGCGTGCTCAAAGTCAAACGCTCCATCGTCCTCGACGACAACTCCAAACCGCCCTATGAACAAACGATGAGCATCCGCCTCTACTCGACGACCGAAATGCGCCAACTCCTCTCTCGCGCCGGCTTCAACGTCCTCGAACTTGTCGGCGATTTTTCCCTCCCCGACCCACGCCATTTCGGCGCTTACAGCCCACACAACATTTTCATCGCCGAAAAACCCATTTAATCGCATTTTATTCGTCTGGGGCGCCCTATCGGCAAAGCCGATACAGGCGCCTGTCGCCCTATTTCGCCCGTTGGGCTCAATACGGGCTCTTTATCGCCCTATTTCGCCCGTTGGGCTCAATACGGGCTCTTTATCGCCCTATTTCGCCCGTTG
>SFMP01000008.1 GCA_004554395.1 Myxococcales bacterium
GCTATCAATTCTATTTCTAAACTCGATTCTACTTTTTCAGTCGATTCATTTTTTACAATCGATTCTCTCGGCGCAATCGATTCTATTGCTTCGTTCGATTTTACGTCTTCAATCAATTCTCTTTTTTTATTCGATTCATTTTTTACAATCGATTCTCTTTCTTCAATCGATTCTACTTTTTCAATCAATCCTCTTTCTTCAATCGATTCTACTTTTTCAATCAATTCACTCTGCACAATCGATTCACTTTTTACAATCGATTCACTCGGCGCTATCAATTCTATTTCTAAACTCGATTCTACTTTTTCAGTCGATTCATTTTTTACAATCGATTCTCTCGGCGCAATCGATTCTATTGCTTCGTTCGATTCTACGTCTTCAATCAATTCTCTTTTTTTATTCGATTCTACATTTTCAATCGATTCTCTCGGCGCAATCGATTCTATTGCTTCGTTCGATTCTCTCGGCGCAATCGATTCTATTGCTTCGTTCGATTCTACATTTTCAATCGATTCCGTTCTGTCGTTCATCTGCGTTCGAACGATCGGTTTCGTTTCGCATGCCAATATATCGCGATATGGCATTAAATCGGCTTCGACGAGCACTTCGCCCAACATGATATGCGACCCCAATGTCGGGTGTATGACCATGCGATTGAACCCAATATGGCCCATTCCAGCCCTCACCGCCCACTCGCGTTCCAATATCGGCGCCGTATCGATACATATACGCCACGCCCCTAGCTGTATCGAATCCGATAAAAAGTCGCAAAGACGCGCCAAGCGTTCTCGGAGCACTTTGTGATAATCGCCGCATACGCAATAACGCGCAAAACCGCCTGCAATGGCACAATCGGGCATTTCGTCGAGCGCCACAGCGCACGAAACGATCGTCTTAGGTCGATCGCCGACGCCAAGACCATCGAAATGCGAACGACAAGAGGCGTTCCGAGCGAGGTAGGCTAAATTTGGGACAGATTGGAGTGCGATGCCGTCGAGGGAGCGGTAGGTGAGCGATTCGCCCACGCGTGCCAAGCCAACGGCATCGATGCCGACCGATGCGAGGAACGCGCGATACGAAGCGGCAAAACCGCTTGGCAATGCGCTCAATAACGCAATCGACATCTAATGTCCGCCACCGCCAGCGGCAGCGGCACCGCCAGCCTCTGGAGCCGCCGCGTTATTGCAGACCGTCAAGCGACTCTGGGCGTGTCCCACAACGGCATCGGGCGCGAGTTCCACCATTGCCGCCGAAACGACCGAACCATTGGGGCAACCGACGACGCTCCAAGTACGCGAATTCGTCGGCGATAACGGCATGGCAGCCGTCGCCATAAACCTCCGCGATCCGATATTTCCTGAAACTCCCTGCAACGAAACGGGATCGGCCGACGAATAGCCATATTGGTAGACGTGCGACCCAGAGCTATCGAATTTGAGATCTTTCCACCCATCTTGTTTGAGGTCGTCGGCCGTTATCGGCTTTCGCTCGCCAATCGTCATCGTCCCTTGCGGAACGTATGTCCAACCACTCGTTGGATACACGTATTGTGCCTTCCTAAATGGGTCATTGGCGAGCAAATGCGGCGTGTGGTAATACAAAACGGCACTATCCGAAATGGCCTTGAGCTTCTCGACCGCCTCGGCATCTTTGCTCTCGTCGATGTAGTGCGTAAACGCCGGAATCGCAATCGCCGCCAATATCCCAATAATCGCCACGACGATCATCAATTCGACGAGCGTAAACCCCGCTCGCATGTTCTGCTTCTCTATCTTGCGCATATCTACCTCCGAAGAAGCCCCAAAACTCCGCCATTTTAACGCATTCTACGCCAAACGCAAAATGCG
Organism: Myxococcales bacterium; assembly: GCA_004554395.1. Lineage (GTDB taxonomy): Bacteria > Myxococcota_A > Bradymonadia > UBA4248 > UBA4248 > UBA4248. Next base: position 1,848 of record SFMP01000008.1, read on the forward strand.
AATCGCCCCCGTCGCCCCAGCCAACTCAAAAAACGCTAAGTCGCGACGAAGGTCTATGCCACTAATCGAGGTCCATATCGCGGTCGCCCGTGTTAATCGTGCGGAACGAACGTACCGACTGATTATACGCCTTCACGAAATCGGGGTCTGCCGTCAAATCGATGCGCCACACGCCACCATTGCGATACAGCGTGTAATTCTTCTGCCGCTCTTTATTTCGCTCTTTGTCGAAATACACGATTTCGACCTTCGCCTTGCCATCGATCATATAATCCAAAAACTTCGTCGAAGTCTTGCGCACCTCGAACCCGCCCTGCTTCGACATGCGCTCCATCAAAGTCTCCCACGTCCAAAACAGCTCCGACTTTTCATTCGCCGACGTCGACCCCAAATCGCGATTCAAGTTGCTGTCGTGCATCGCCTGCATCTTCTCTTGGATGTCTTTCGTAAACGTGCGCTTAAACCCCTTCAAATCGTGCTGTTGCGCCGCATAAATCGCATCGTCGAGCACGCCATCGGGCAGCCGCACAAAATCGCGCGGCGTCAGTCGCATAAAAAACAAGTACAGCGCAATGAGCCCAACGAGCAAAATGACGCCACCCACGGCCTTGAGCCACTTTGGAATAAACTGCATCGAAATCTCCTTTCGCTTTAACGTTTCGTGTTTGGGCGCGCCCTATTGCCTACGGCAATACGGGCTTTTGTCGCCCTATTTCGCTATCGCTCAATACGGGCTTTTGTCGCCCTATTTCGCTATCGCTCAATACGGGCTTTTGTCGCCCTATTTCGCTATCGCTCAATACGGGCTCTGGCTACGCCTATGTGCTCGTGCCCTGCTAGGGCACTTGCGCGCATACGGCTACGCATGCGCCGCATTGCCATGGCTGGCAATACGGCAAAGGGCGTATGCTACGCATACGCCCCCCGATATACCCACCAAGAGGCGTATGCGCAGCATACGCCTCCATTATACCATATTTCCTAGCGATAAAAAAACTTAGTTCACCTTACCGCTACCACCCGTTGCAAAATCCGTCGACACTTGCGTTTCGGTACATTTCCATTGGAAGTTGTCGATAATAACTGATGAATCAAGTACCTGATCGCCCGTATCCCAGATGTAGAAGTCGAGATTAAAGATTTCGCCAGGTACGACAGGCGCTTGCGTCGTCAACCAAGCCGTGCCACCTCCGCGTTTTCCCGAGGTATAATCATTCGAAGAAGCATAGTAATTCTCATAATACGCCGCCAAATCGTCCGATCCATCGACACATCCCGTGCCACACGTGTTCGCATTCGGATCGCATGCCATCACAGCAGGACATCCATTTTGTGAACTAGCAAACGGTAACCTACATTTGGGATTTGCACACGTCGTAAAGAAGGCGTTATTGACCGAAACGGGATTGCCCGCTTTGTCGAACGATATATTGCCATCGGGATTGACGCCTGCGATCGGTTTGCCCGATTCGTCGGTCAGGAGCGTCAAGAAGAAATCATTGAAGCGCGAACAAACATAATACGGATATTCGCGCGAGAAAAAGCGGAAGTCGAAGCTAAAGCCTTGGGCATTCTTTGGCGCACGCATCTTGATATGCAAATGAACGGAATCGTTAATGGTATCAGAAGAATCACAATCTTTGTGCGATTGCAAATGTTCATTGTGTGCCGAATAATACGGTTCTGGTATTTTGTGCCCGCCACCAATGTGAAGATCCCCCTGACGCTCCATATTCTTTGCATCTGCGGCAACCCCAGACGATAATATGATAAACGAATTGCCCTCGCGCGGCGCGATGCGCTTCACGCCATTGACGTCATACATGCCATCGACGACGTTGACTTGTCGCGGATCGGGGTTTGTCGCGAGCCCCGATTGCAATACTTTGATTTCGACAATTCCGCCTTCGTCGGGCGCTTCATGACTTCCGATATTATCTAAACACATGTCGAGTGCATTGACGATTTCTCGAAGCCCCGTCTCCGCAAATGTATTCTGTCCATCGTTATATTTCCAATTGCCGAGATCGCTACACGAACGAGTTTTCATTTTGCAATCGGCGACGACGACAGCCGTTTGATCGCCGCATTGCGGTGCATCGTCGGGATCGATGTTCCCGTCGCAGTTATCGTCGAGCCCGTTGCCTTTGCATTCTATTTGCTCTGGATGGATGAGTTCGGGGCGATCGGTATCGCACATGTGTATATTGTCGCAACAATCCCAAATCTTCGAGCCATCGGGCGTACAAATCGTAAAGCCATCGCCATCTTCGTCTTGAATGGCATCGGGAATGCCATTGCAATCGAGGTCGAGATCGGGTCGCGATGGGTCGCAAACGTAGTCATAGTTCGGCATCACCATGCCAATGCACTCACTTCCCCATCGATAATTGCCATCATTCCCCATCACGCATTCGAAATGCCCTGCTCTACACACGCCGCGATCGATTTCTTCAGGGGCACCAAAATAACACTCCATCGTATCGCCTGGGGCACATATACATTCGCCATACGTGTCGCAAATGCCGTCGCCATTGCAGTCGCTATTGCCTTCGGCGCATTCACATTTGCCCTCGACGCATTGCGAGTATTCATTGCAAGCATGGTTGCAAGCGCCGCAATGTGCGTTCGACGTCTTCAAATCGACGCCTTCGCATGAGTCGCTCCCCATCTGCGTTCCGCCGCCCGTATTCCCAGAGTTCCCAGAGTTTCCCGTATTCCCAGAGTTTCCTGAGTTTTCCGTGTTATCCGTGTTGCCCGTGTTACCCGAGTTCCCAGAGTTCCCCTTATCGCCGCCATTATTCTCGAAGCCATCATCTTCCGAAATGGTCTTGTCGCCATCGTTACATGCACAAATCGCCATTGTGCCTGCAAATAAAGCCGCCCATAAGGCAATGCGTCTCGTAGCAAACATGATATCCTCCTATCTGTTCAATGAAATCGACGTGTTTGACGTTTAACGATACAACAGCATCATCAGTTCACCGTGCCACTGGCGTCGGCGAAGTCGGTTCCGACCGTCGTCTCAGTACATTTCCATTGGAAGTTGTCGATAATGACCGACGAATCGTAGCGCAAATCGCCCGTATCCCAGATGTAGAAATCGAGGTTAAAGATTTGCCCAGGCTCGACGGGGGCTTGTGTCGTCAACCAAGCCGTCCCACCACCGACTTTCATTTCGGGGTCGTCGTCGCGGCTCGAATAAAAATTGGTATAGTAGGCGGCCAATTCTTCGTTGCCATCTTTGCACATATTGCCGCCGCACGACATGATCTGCTCATCTTGAGCCGCTTCGGGGTTTTCGGCATTGCACGTCAACATGGCAGGGCAACCGCTATTTTTGACGGGCATCTTGTAATTTCCACTACAGGGGGCATTCGTACACGTCGTAAAGAAGGCGTTATTGACCGAAACGGGATTGCCCACTTTGTCGAAAGATATATTGCCATCGGGATTGACGCCGGCAAGCGGTTTGCCCGATTCGTCGGTCAGTAACGACAAGAAGAAATCGTTATAGCTCGAACAAACATAATACGGGTATTCGCGCGAGAAGAAGCGGAAGTCGAAGCTAAAGCCCTTGGCCGTCTCGGGTGCTCGTATCTTGAGATGCAAACGCACCGAGTCGTAGATATCGGCTCCGCCCGATGGGCAATTCGGATGCGTTTGCAGGCGGTTTTCATGCGCCGTGCGATAAGGCTCTGGTATCGTTCCCCCTAGGCTGAGTCGTTTATCGTCGGTGCCATGCGCTGCGAGCTCGGTCTTTACATCGCCCGCAATCCCCGACGACAATATGACAAACGTATTGCCTGATCGCGGTGCAATTCGCTTTGTCCCCTCGACATCGTACATGCCATCTTTGATATTGATCTGGCGAGCATCGAGCCCAATATTATAGACACTCGCCGGCGACACGCTATATTCGATGAGCCCTGGCAATCCCGATTCGGCAGTCACGACGTCGAGGCAAGCGTCGAGCGCTTTGGCGAGCTCGAGGGCACCCGTGGCCGAGACGTTGTCTTGGTTTCCGTATGTCCACGACGACAAATCGCTACAACTTCGATCTTTGATCTTGCAATCGGCTTCGACGACAGTCGTTTCGGTTCCGCATTGCGGTGCATCGTCGGGATCGACCGCGCCGTCGCAGTTATCGTCGAGCCCGTTGCCTTTGCATTCGGTTTGCCCAGGATGGACGAATTCTGGACGATTCGTATTGCACATGTGTTTATTGTCGCAACAATCATCGGCGACGAGTTGTTCTTCGCCAATTTCGTCGACGATTTTTTTACAAATTGCATACCCATCGCCATCTTCGTCTTGTTCGGCATCGGGTATGCCATTGCAATCGAGGTCGAGATCGGGGCGGTCGATGTCGCAAATGTAGTCGTAGCTCGGCATCACCATGCCTACGCACTCGCTTCCCCATCGATAATAGCCATCAATCCCCTTTTTGCATTCGAATACACCCGCTCTACATTCGCCCCGATCGATTTCCTCGGGAGCACCAAAATAACACTGCATCGTGTCGCCTGGGGTGCATATACATTCGCCATACGTGTCGCAAATGCCATCGCCATCGCAGTCGTTATTGCCCTCGGCGCATGTGCATTCGCCATCGACGCATTGCGAGTATTCATTGCAGGCATTGTTGCAAGCGCCGCAATGCGCGTTCGACGTCTTCAAATCGACGCCTTCGCAAGAGTCGGGTTTGGTCGTCGGATCCCCCGTATTTCCCGTATTGCCCGTATTGCCCGTGTTCCCTGTATTGCCCGAGTCCCCCGTGCTATCGTTTGGATTATCGGGTTTTGTCGGGTCGTTTGCATCTTGAGACGGCGATTTTTGCCCAGAATCGTCACTGCATCCCAAAACACCCACGCCCAATCCCATCAGGCATATCGAACTCAAAATTGCGGCAAATCGTCGAGAATGACGCATCAGAACCTCCACATCCGAATCGCTAAAGCTCAAGAAAGAGCACCGACGCCAAAACCGCTCCGCCTACGCATCTGCGCGGCTTCGCCGTCGACAACTCCCCGACACTATAATGACTTATGCCACAACTTTCACTACGATAGCGAAATAATCGACACAATATACCATTGCGTCTAATGTGTATCTACACCTAGCAATTCGGCAATTATTCCATCAAAATGAATCGATGCGTTTTATTCCATTCAACCGCGTTTTTTCATATTCAAGACGGTGTCGAGATGCACAGGCGGGATTAAAGACAAAAAAGCATGCCCAGATGGGCAAGACAAAAAAACCCGCCCAAGCGGGCGGGATTTTAGACAAAAAGGCCTGCCCAGGTGGGCAGGCCAATTGTGTTTTATTGTTGGATCATCTTTTTGATCAAGGCTTCGACGCGTGTATCGACCCAAGTTTGCAGCTGAGGTTTGACTTCGGCTTGGATCAATTTCTTGAGATAGCTACTGACGATTGCCGGCAACATTTGCTTCACGGCGGCGATGACTTCGGTGCGCAAAACGACGGGATCGATGGCGATTTGCTGGCCGGCGGTAATGGCGGGCGAAATCGATGGAACGGGCGTTTTGGGCGTTGCGCTATCGCCTTGTTTGGCCACGGGAATCGAGGGCGACGAGGAACCGGGGAAGTTGAAACGACGCGAGTGTAGTCCGCTCGTCGTCGTCACGCCGCTGATGCTCGAATTTGGCACGGCTTGCGAGACAGCCGAAATGCTTTGCGACGACGAGACTTTGGCAAATTGCGACGAACTCATCTTGTTGAGCGACGAGATCGGGGGAACGATGGGAGCGACTTGTTCGTGCGAAATGACGGGTTCGTGTGGCACGACCGATTCGGGCGTCGCCTCGACGGCCTGGTCTGCGACGATATCTTGCGCCATGACGGCTTCGATAGTGTCGAAAAAATCGGCCGTTTTGAACGGTTTGATGAGCACGCCCATGGCGCCATGAGCCCGAGCTTTATCGGGATCGAATTCGGCATACGTACCGCCCAGGGCGATGACGCGCATCGTCGAGCGAAGCGATGCCATCAATTCGTAGCTATCGGTATCGGGCAAAGTATAGTCGACGATGACGACATCGGGCGATTCCGACGCGATGACAGCTCGCGCCGACGCAGCCGAATCGGCGGTTAGGACTTTGTCGTCGAGACCTTGAAATATCCGTTCGCACAACGTGCGAATCGTTCTGCTGTCGTCAATGACGAGGACTTTTTTCATGCTCAAAACCTTAATACCGTAATATAGCGCGTTATGTTCGCGGGTTTCTAAAAGACCGAAGTCTACACCACGCACCGATCACGACAAAACTGCCATAGATCGCAATCTCACATTGCTACCACAAGCGGGCCATTTGATCAACAACGCCGCGTTCTTTTATCCATCGTCGCCCGCGTTGCAAAGCCATCGATCGAGGAATGCGCGTGGCACGATATCGCCTTCGAATGCCCCATCGGTCGATGTCGCAATTTGCGTTCGCAAGTCGTCGACCGATATGCCCAACAAATGCGCCATTTGAGACACGGGCATCGGATCGTCGGTTTCGAAAGCCATGCGAATCTCGGCGCGGCGCCAAGCATGCGCCCAAGGGCGATCGCCCATCTTCCTAAAGCTAGGCAACGCCAGAGCGCCGCTTGCAATTCCCGCAAAGAGAAGATCGAGGAGTTGCGACAAATAATCGCGAACGACGAACGGCGGAATCGATTCGCCGCGCGCATAGCGAAAGAGCGACTTCATCCCGACGACAAAAGCGCTATCGTCGTCATAAACGATCGGCGCTTCGTCGTAGTTAAACCAAGCATTATCGCGCTTTCGCCGCGCATTTACGACTATCAAAAGGCGACGGCATTCCGATTCCGCCGCGATATCGCTCAAATCCGTCAATTTCTTCATCGGCATTCCACGAGCTTCTGGAGTTTAGATGATGGCGACCGACGACGCCAAAAAGCGAGCTTAGAGTTCGAAATTGGCGCGTGTCGGAGTCAAAAACTACTTTGCATGGCTTTGTTTTTCGATCGATCGGACGGCTTCGTAGTTTGCGCCATCGCCCGACGACAAAAACAAATCTGCCGCCAATTTGAGCAAATCGCTGGCCATCGTGCGATCGGCGCTTTGCGCACGTGCAATGAACATTTCAGCCAAGGGTTGTCGCATGTCGAGTGCGCGCCAACCGGCGAGCGCTTGCGCGAAGATATCGCCCGAGAGCGATAGCGATTTTTGTCGCATCCATCGAGCGAGTTCCGCCATCATTTGGAGATATAATCTCTTTTGTTGAGCAGTTCGAGCGTATTGGGCGGCATTTTGCCACGACTTGATCACGGCTTCATCGGTCGATGCATGGAGTGCGATTTCGCGCCACAAGATCGACGCCAAATGCGGATATCCCAATTCGTCGATGCGAGCCGCCGAGGCGAGCATTTCGCTCATGTGCGAATCGCCCGAGGCGTCGCTGCGATCTTGCATTATCTCCAGGGCTTCGTATGCAGCTGTCGTCAACGCCCATTGTGCATTTTGCGCACGAGCCTCGCAGTATTCATCCCACGCACCCGAATCGCCACCTGTTTCGGTTGCCGTGCGTTCAAAAGCCATGAGGCAGAGTTGCCAATCGTCGATTTCGTTCCAAGCCCCGAGCCCCGACTTCGTTTTGCGGCTTCGAAGCAATTTGTGCAATAAGGCATCGTGGGCTTCGCTTCCCGATGCCATGAGCGCGTAGCGAAATGACCGTTGCCACGACATCGACAAATCGCCAATATGGCGATAGACTGCCTCGTATATCGAAGAAAATTCGTCGCTTCGGCTCGTCATCGACATGATCGTCGATTGTGCGGCTAATAATTTGTATTTTAGGCTACCCGACGATTGTTTGGCATAGCCCGCGATCTCGAATCCGATTTCGAGGGCCCAATCATCGCGAGCCATGGCGTGATAGGCCTCGGCGAGTGCTGGGGCTAGGGCAGATTTTTCGTCGGGCGTCGAGGCGTTCCAAGATCTTTCGCCGATATATGCCGCCGAGGCGTGGTAGCCCAATAATCCGAGGGCATTCATGGCAATTGCCGTTGCCGCAGGTGTGCCAGCCGGATCTAAGTCGCGCAAAGCGGCGCGCCATGGCAATCGCCCGACGCGCAAACCTTGGTCATAGGCATCGATTTGATCGCCATCTTCGAAGACGCGAATTTCGAGCATATCGGTTTCTTGTTGGCTCATATCGCTCAAAGCCGTCGGCGATATGGCCGATTTGTGCCAATCGATGCGGATGCGATCGCGCCCGGGCAATCCGGGTTCTAGAATCGATTCTATGCGCGTTTTGAGCCCGTTGCCTTTCGATCCGTAGATCGATATGCGCACGCCATAGAGGGGCAAATCGGGGGCATCGAGCAATACGAAGGCGCAGTTTTCGGCATTGTGGCGTTGCGCAGCTTGCGCGCCTGGCCATTGTCCGGCGACGCGCGCGACGGCGATTTCGTCGCGTCCTAGCGTCGTTTCGACGATCGTCGCAATCCCCGTGATTTGCGACGCAAGGCGCGTTTCGGCGCGATTTGTCAAATCGACAATGCCATAGATTTCGCTCCCTTCGACCCAATCGTTCGCGCCGAGCCCAGTGGCGACAGTCGTATCGGATGCCGAAGGCGTCGACAATGGATAGACGAGCCGTTTGGGCATGGCATGGAGCCTGGGCGTGGCCGATGGATTGACCTGCGATGCATCTTTTTTCGCATCATTATTAGATCGATTGGGTGCATAGAACTCGACGGCTGGTGCGCTATCGCGCAAAGACGATTGCGCGGCCAGGATTTCAATGCGAGCACCGAACGGTTCTTTCGAAGCAATGCGCCCGACGAGTATGGTGGGTTTTGCGATGCCCTCGGGCCAAGATGCACTGGGCAAAGCTCGAATCCACGTGCCCACGGCGAGCGATTGTGCCGAGTTGCCGACGAGATAGGCACCGCGCGGCACGTAGACGATGCCTTCGCGCGTGCGCCCAGCTTCGCCGCGATACCCTCGTGTGCGTTCTACGTTCTGTATGCCGCCGCTTGTGGCACAAGAAACGACGGTAGAAAGCGACAGTATCGCTAAAAATAAGCACGAGATCCGCCATGAGCGAAACTCATGCAATCCCAACTTGTTTTTGCCGAATATCATACGCGGCGACGGCGACCTTCGCACGTCGCAAAACCGCGCGGCACTTGCGTGCATCCCGACGACGTGCACGCCGTCAGCGTCATTTCGGATGTATCGAAATTGTCGATGTCGACGTTGCGCAAGACGACCGATTTGAGCTCGGCAATGCCATCGACGTTGCGGATCGTTCCCTCGGTTATCGTCAGCGATTCGAGCACGCCATCGACGAGGTTTAAATCTTCGAGATCGCACGCCTTGAACTGGCAGTTCGAAAACTCGACGGCTTCGAGGTCTTCGGCTTCGCGAATGGCACTCTTTTGCCATACGCAACCATCGAACGAGGCCTCGGCCAAGATGGCATTGCGAAATTCACATTCGTGGAACGTGCAACCATTGAAATAGGCGCCTTGCAAATCGACGCCATCGAATGCCGTGCCATCGAATAAGCACGCCTCCCATTCCGTGTTTTTGCAATCGACGGAATGAATCCGAATGGCACCGACTTGGAGCGACTTCAACGACGCCGAATCAAGCGATGCAGATTTGTCTTTTTGAACGAGGGCGTCGAACGTTCCGTTATCGGATGATTCGATCGCTTTGATGATTTCTTTTGAACTCATACTTTCTGAATCCGTTTATTGTGCACGAAAAAATGTGCTCGGTGTTCGTGGAGCGAAGACAAAGCCCGCCTGCGCGGCGCATCATAGCGCACTCTATTGAGAAACGCAAAATGCGACATACAAACTGCCGAAATCTCCGTCTTCGTTGATGACGGGCGCATATTCGACGATGCGCGAATCGCGCTTGCATCGAGCGATGACGCCTTCTTTGATAACTGGGGCACCATCGCTGCCGATCCCTTTGCCACATATCACCAAGGCAAATGGCTTTTTGTCGGCAATACACGCATCGACGAATGAATCGAAGCGCGAAAGCGCGGCATTGAGTGCCAAACCGCGAAGGCGCAACGCGATGACCATGCCATAACGCGCTTCGTACCGTTTGACGTTGTGGATCAATTGTTTTTGGTTTTTCGTCATGCTTTCGACGACGTCGGGTTCTTCGACGACATCGGCGCCTTTTTCGATTTGCGTGACGGCTATCGTCGGAGCGACATACGCCGTGCGCATGCCGCTTTCTTGGACGGCAGGGCTGGCATCGACTGTGACGATTTCTTTTTCGACGAGGGCTTGGGCTTGCTGTTGATATTTGCCCTTATTGCGCACTTTGTGCGCGGGTTTCGTCGGCTTTGTCAATCGTTGGACATTCGAAATCGCCATTTCTTGCGTAAAAATCGCAAATTCTTTTTCTTCGTCGGTGAGCGTGAGATGGGGTTCATCGTCGGTTTTGACGACTTTTTTAGGCGCTTCTTTTGCATTAAACTTTTTGTCGTAGATTTCTGCGCCGTTCATCGATTCCATGCAAGCGGCGAAGATTTCTTCGTCCGAGAGCCCCGATTTATCGCTCAAATCTTCGTCGGTGAAGCGCAGAGAACGCTTTGCCTCGGCCTCTTCGCGTTCTCGCGCGATACGCCGCGCTTGTGCCTCGGCCTCGGCGCGCGCGCGTGCCGCGCGAGCTTCTTCGTCTTCGGATTTGCGCATATCTTGGAGCGTTTTGAGCCCCGAAAATGCATTCGTCGCAAACCCCTTGCCCATGTCTAACGTCGATTTCTCATTCGATGATTGTTTTTTCTTTGCCATCTTTTCGTTCACAGTCGATATTTTAATCGTCTAAAGCGCACTTCTCTTCGCAAAAAAGAATTGGTGATGCCGATGCCGAGCAGTTCACCGACGGGGGCGAGATTATGCACGAAGAACGCCGCATTGTGCATTAAAAAAGCGCGGCGTATGCGCACAGCGTAGCGAGCACATAGCCGCGCCAAGAGCCCGTATTGAGCCCAACGGGCGAAATAGGGCGACACCCCCTACACACACGTATGCGATGCCGAGCAAGTCTTTCCGGCGGGGCATCCTTCGGTCTGTCCGAGTTCGTTGATGATGCACTCGACGCACACGTTATAGCGGCAAATGCGCCCCGCGCCGCAATCGGCGTCGATTTCGCACTGATTCTTGCAGCACATGACGCCGCCTTGATCGTTCGACGTTTTGACGATATCGCGCGCTTCATACAACCCCGAATTATCATTGCCGCAATCCCAGGCGGGCGTGTATATGCGGTGATTGAGTGCTCCGAAGTAGTCGATCGGATGCCCGATGCCGTTGCCATTGCAGTGCCCCGATGTGTTTGAACACGCGACAGTTCCGTTGGCTTGCAGCGAACAACCACACTTTTCTCTGAGCGCTTGGCACAAGTTATGCCCCGACAATTTGAGCGGGTCGCACTTGTTACCCGTGGCGTAACAGCCGAAATTGCCGCACCCAAAGATGTCGTTCATGTTGAGCGGCACGCCGACGGTGTCGGGGTCGCAGTTGAGCTCACCCGTCGACGATGTTCGCGTGATGAAGAGATAGGGCTCGTTTTGTGGCATGCCGTCTAAGATGCCGTTGCATCCGTATTCGGATCGCGTGGCGACGTCGCCGCGCCCGAGGCAAACGTGCCAGCCTGTGGCGCACAAATCTTCGACGTTGCAACCCGCGCCAGCTTGGTTTTCGCCAGTGTTGCCCGATTTGCGGTTGCAGCTCGGCCCTTCGTTGTGGTGAATGCCTTTCACGGTCCAGGCGCCGCTGCATGCGGCGAGGTTGTTGAATTTGAGCAAATCGAGAAAGCCTTCGCGCGTGCCGTCCGAGCAGCCGACGATTTCTGGGACGGGTTTGCAGGCGCCATCGCGGCATTCTTCGCCCAAATTGCACGCCTTGCCCTTGTAATTGGCGCTTTCGGTGGCGTCGGTGCACGTTCCGCGCGCGCCACAACGATAGAAGTTGCTCGAACCGTTCATTTCGCAACCCGTTTTGGGGTTGCCGTCGCAATCGGCATAGCCCTCGGCGCAGGCGTCTATTTGGCACTTGCCCGCCACGCAACTCGCCGTGGCAACATGGGCGAGCGTTTCGCAGTCGGTCGCATCGACACAACGGCCATCGTGCAATTTGACGCGAGCTTCGCAACCATTGGCGGCATCGCCGTCGGCATCGGCATAGCCCACGGCGCAAACGCCGCAATCGATCCAATGCAATGTGCCCAAATCGACACACGCCCCCGAACACTTCTTTTCGTCTGGATCTGCGCATTCTGGATTCTCGCCGTCGACTTTTGCTTCGCAACCATTGGCGGCATCGCCGTCGGCATCTTCATAGCCCACGGCACAAACGCCGCAATCGCTCCAATGCAATGTGCCCAAATCGACACACGCCCCCGAACACTTCTTTTCGTCTGGATCTGCGCATTCTGGATTCTCGCCCGGATTCTCGCCGTCGACTTTTGCTTCGCAACCATTGGCGGCGTCGCCGTCGGCATCGGCATAGCCCAGGGCGCAAACGCCGCAATCGCTCCAATGCAATGTGCCCAAATCGACACACGCCCCCGAACACTTCTTTTCGTCTGGATCTGCGCATTCTGGATTCTCGCCTGGATTCTCGCCGTCGACTTTTGCTTCGCAACCATTGGCGGCGTCGCCGTCGGCATCTTCGTAGCCCTCGGCACAAACGCCGCAATCGCTCCAATGCATCGCGCCCAAATCGGTGCACGTTCCCGAGCACTTCTTTTCGCCCGCGCCAGTGCATTCCGGATTCTCGCCCGAATTTCCGCCCGGATTCTCGCCGTCGGCTGTCGCTTCGCAACCATTCGTCGCGTCGCTGTCGGCATCGGCATAGCCTTCGGCACAAACGCCGCAATCGCTCCAATGCATCGCGCCCAAATCGGTGCACGTTCCCGAGCACTCGACCTTCGGCAATTCACACGAATTCCCCTTTATCGTCGTTCCATCGTCGCTACAAGCGGCAAAGGCAAAAGCAAGACTCATCGCTGTGATATATCGAACTCGGTTCATTGCGCATCTCCCATTAAACCCAAAAAACCACTCTGACTTATACCGAAAATGAAACTCATTGTGTATAGCCTTGTTTACAGAACTTTTCATTTGTATCATTTATGTTTGTATCATAGATGATATAGATATTTGATCGTTTTTATTCGGCGCGATTCTGCGATAGAGTAAACACTTGGCAATATGCCATCGATTTGCCTTCGATATATCTCGGTCTAGGGCACGGCGCCCCTCCGAATCCAAATGACCAACAAAAATCAATTCCAAATGACCGACATCATACAATAATACAACAAGATACAAACGAGTCCGAATCATGTCAGAATCCCATATACGCGTATTGTCGAGAGCGCTAAGCGACCAGATATCGGCGGGCGAGGTGCTCGAAAGGGCGTCGAGTGCCATCAAGGAATTGGTAGAAAATTCGTTAGATGCAGGCGCAGACGAAATTTTCATCGATGTCGAAGAAGCCGGACGAAAGCGTCTTTCGGTCACCGACAACGGCATCGGCATGAACATGGAAGATGCCCAATTATCGGTTTTGCGCCATGCGACTTCGAAGATATCGAAAACCGAAGATCTACGCGCCATTACGACGATGGGATTCCGCGGCGAAGCGCTCGCGTCGATGGCCGCCGTCACGCGCATGTCGATGACGACGCGCGATCGCGATTCCGATACGGGAACGTATATGCACATCGAGGGCGCCGAAATGGTCGAATGCCGAGAATGTGCCGCGCCGCGCGGTACGCAAATCGTCCTCGAAGACTTGTTCTTCAATACGCCCGCGCGCCTCAAATTCCTCAAAACACCCGCCTACGAAAACCGCTGCATCTACGACGTCGTCGAACAATTCGCGCTAGCCTGCCCAAGTGTTCAATTCAAACTCACGATCGACGGGCGCACGAAATGCGACTTTCCCAAGCATCGCACGCTACACGAACGCGCCCTGGCCGTGCTCGGGCGCGACCTCTACGCGCATCTCTATCCCATCCAACACACCATCCTCGACGATGTCGTCGTCGAAGGGCTCTACTGCTCGCCCGATTACTCGGCGACGAAATCCGGACGCATGTACACATTCGTCAATCGACGCATCGTGCGCGATAAATCGATCAATTATGCCGTCGTCCGCGCATACCAAGAGTTTCTGCACGGCAACAAACCGTGTATCGTCTTGTTTCTGTCGTTGCCCGCCGACCAAATCGACGTCAACGTCCACCCGACGAAGCACGAAATTCGCTTCACATCGCCCGATAGCGTATTTCGCGCCATCTATCGCGCCTTGCGTTCATCGCTCGAACAAACGCCATGGATCGCCTCAAGCGCCACCGATGCATCGTCCTACCTCCCCCCAGAAGAGCTCGTGCGACGCGCCATGGGGCTCCCCGATGCCCACCGCATCGAACAAAACGCCAAATCACAAGCCACACCGCCACCATCGCACGAAGAAGACGCCAAGCGAAGCGCCGCCGCCCAACAAGCCGCGCGCGATTTATCGCTATTTAACGCGCCTGTGCCCACCACTGCGCCATCGAGCACCGTCGGCGAACTCGCACAATTTCACATGCCCTATCAACGCCAACTCCAAATGCCCCCCACAGGCACATCACAGGGCGCAACATCGTGCGACAAGACATCGGACGCCGCCTGCCCCCCCCCTCCAAGCCAACCATTCACCTACTTCTCCAACCTCTACTACATCGGCCAACACGATTTGACCTATCTCATCTGCTCCGACGGCCGCGATCTCATCATCATCGACCAACACGCCGCCCACGAACGCATCAATTTCGAACGACTCAAACGCGTCGCCGACGCACTCTTGCCCGCCGATGCGCAACTGCTCATGTTCCCCACGCTGCTCAACCTCGACACGCGCATGGCCCTCGTTTTCGAAGAATATCGCAACTTCTTCGAAAAACTCGGATTCCAATTCGACGAAATCGGCAAAAACGCGTATGCAATTCGAGCCGTCCCCGAGTGCCTACTCAACTACGACTACGAAAAACTCATCCAATCCGCCCTCGTCGACCTCTGCGAAACGGGCCGCGCCAACCAGTTCGACGACATCCGCGACGACATACTCGCCACCATGGCATGCCACCAATCGATACGCGCCGGCGAAAAACTCACACCCGCCGACGCCGCCGAACTCTTCCGACAAATGGACGCCACAGGCTTCCGCTCAAACTGCCCCCACGGCCGCCCAGTCCACTTCGTCCTCAGCCACGCCGAACTCGAAAAACGATTCCTCCGCACAGGCTTCCCAACGCACCAATAAATGTATCTGCGACTTTTGTGGGCGCCCTATTGCCGTCGGCAATACGGGCTTTATCGCCCTATTTCGCTATCGCTCAATACGGGCTCTTCTTTTCCGCCCCTTTGCGCATCTACGGCGTCAGCGTCGCCACGCGGGCTTCGGGAACGTACCTGAGTACGCCCCCTCGCCACGCGGGCTAGCTTCCTTGTATCTGCATCAAATGGGCGAAAAATCGCTTTTTGAATCGCCCTATTTCGCCCTGCGGGGCTCAATACGGGCTCTTTATCGCCCTATTTCGCTATCGCTCAATACGGGCTCTGGCGCGGCTATGTGCTCGTTTCACTCCGCGCATACGCCGCGCTATTTTAGGGCGATCGAACGATATCGCGCGAGTCGGAGACAAGGCTACCGCATTGACTTTTTCCATTGAAACATCATGACGGGGAATATAATAAACCCGTCTATTCCCCCTCTCCATTTATGGAGAGGGGGTGGCCGATAGGCCGGGGGTGAGGTCAGGGGCGCGATAATAAACCCGTCTATTCCCCCTCTCCATTTATGGAGAGGGGGTGGCCGATAGGCCGGGGGTGAGGTCAAAAGCTCCCATTCACATATATCATTATAGATAGTTCAAGCGATCATTTATGCCCGAATTTCATCACATACCCGTTCTACTCGACGATGTTTTAACCTATCTCGCGCCCGCCCCAGGCAATGCTTATCTCGATCTCACTCTCGGCGGTGCAGGCCACGCCAGCGCCGTGGCGCAAAAGATTTCGCCCAATGGCACTCTCTACGGATTCGATCGCGATCCCGCCGCGCAATGCGCCGCACAAGCCAGGCTCGCTTCGTTCCCCATCGAAAAACACTTTTTTCAAACGTCTTTTGAACATTTCGACGCGACATTGCGCCAAGCCGGCATCGCCGATGCCGAGGCCGGCGGCGGATTCGACTGCGTCTTGGCCGATTTCGGCCTGTCTTCGCACCAAATCGACGACGAAGCGCGCGGATTCTCATTCCACGCTGATGCCCCCCTCGATATGCGAATGAGTCAATCGGGACTCTCCGCGCGCGATTACCTCGCTCAAGTCAAACAAGACGAACTCGCCGATGTCCTCTACCAATTCGGCGACATTCGACAATCTCGACCATTGGCACGAAAAATATGCGATGCCGCCGGGCGCGGCGAAATGAATACGACGTTCGACCTCGCTCGCGTGTGCTGTTCCATATTGGGCTCGCCGCGCCCCGGAAAACCACACCCAGCCACGCGCGTTTTTCAAGCCATACGCATCGAAATCAACGGCGAATTCGACGCCATCGACGCCTTCTTGCGCGATATCCCTAAATGGATGAAAAACAACAGCAGACTCGCCATCATCGCTTTCCACAGCGGCGAAGATCGACGCGTCAAAGAAGCCATGCGACTTTGGCAAAACCCGTGCACATGCCCTCCACAGCTCCCCGTCTGCGTTTGCCATAAAAAACAACTCGGCAAAATCTTGACGAAAAAGCCGATCGAAGCCACCGCCAAAGAACTCGACGAGAATTCACGCGCCCGCAGTGCAAAACTGCGAGCTTTCCAATTTATCGATCCAACGCAAAAATAAAACCGCCCGCGCTACTGCGCGGGATGGAACACTTGTCCAAAATCTCGCAGTAAAATGCGATTTGGCGCGGTGCGCGATGAAAAAATCCCCGCGCTACTGCGCGGGATAGAACACTTGCCCAAAATCTCGCATTAAAATGCGATTTGGCGCGGTGCACGCGGGAAGGGAATGACGTCGCGGATGTTATCGATACCCGTGGCATACATCATGGCGCGTTCGAAGCCCAAACCGAAACCTGCGTGTGGCACTGTTCCATAGCGGCGCAAATCGCGATACCAAGAATACGATTCCTTCTCCATCTTGAGCTCGTCGAGGCGGCGATCGAAGTAGTCCAGGCGCTCTTCGCGCTGGCTACCACCGATGATTTCGCCGATTCCGGGCACTAAAACGTCCATCGCCGCCACCGTCTTGTTGTCGTCGTTCATGCGCATATAGAACGCCTTGATTTCTTTCGGATAATCGATGACTGCCACGGGACCGCCGACGATCTTTTCGGTCAAGTATCGCTCGTGTTCGGTTTGCAAATCCATTCCCCAGAATACGGGGAATTCGAATTTCTGATGCGATTGCGAGAGCTTGTCGATCGCCTCGGTATACGTCATCACGGTCAACGTAGAATTGACGAGACGCGTGAGGCGATCGATGCACGCTTTGTCGATGCGTTGTGCAAAGAATTCCATATCGTCGGCACGGTGTTCGAGCAAATACCCGAAAATGTGCTGCAAGAAATCCCAGGCCAAAGCGGCATCGTCGTGGAGATCGGCAAAAGCAATTTCGGGCTCGATCATCCAAAACTCCGACAAGTGACGGCGCGTATTGGAGTTTTCGGCGCGGAACGTCGGACCAAACGTATAGACGCGCGTCAACGCCGTCGCATACGTCTCGACGTTGAGTTGACCCGAAACGGTCAAATGCGCGGGTTTGCCAAAGAAATCTTGCGAATAGTCGACTTCGCCCTTGTCGTTGCGCGGAATATTGGCAAAATCGAGCGTCGAAACTTTGAACATATCGCCCGCGCCCTCGCAGTCACTGCTCGTGATGAGTGGCGTATGAACCCAATAAAACTGGCGTTCGTCGAAGAATTGATGAACGGCCATCGAAAGCGCGTGGCGAATGCGAGCAACGGCGCCAAACATATTGGTTCGCGGGCGCAAATGGGCGACTTCGCGCAAAAATTCGGGCGTATGGGGCTTGGGCTGAATCGGATACGAATCGGGATCTTCGACCCAACCGACGACTTCGACCGACGACGCCTGCACTTCGTGAGCCTGGTTCTTGCCTTGCGATTCGACGAGCTTACCCATCACGCGTATCGCACAACCTGACGTTATGCGCTTGATTTCCGAGTCGTAGTTCGAAAGCGAGTTTTCGGCGACGATTTGAATCGGCGAGAAACACGTGCCATCCGAGACAGCGATAAACGAAAGACCAGCTTTGGAATCGCGACGCGTACGAACCCACCCCTCGACGATCACATCGCTTCCGACGGCGACTTTGTTCGCCATCACATCTTTGATCATGACTTTTGTTGCCATAAGAACTCCGTAAAAAAAGCCCAAAAAACGGGCATGCTCGCGCCCTATAACACAATTTTAACAATTCGTATATAAACCCATTCGAACAACGACAAATCCCAATCTCACCACACATACCCAAGGGCTATCGCGTTCTATGATGCTCCGCCGTCCCCACGGGCATGGGGATTGAGCGGGCGGGGGCGCGAGTCGCCCCGCCCCAATGCCGGGGCGACCCCATCCAGCATTTCGGGAAATTTTTATCGATAAATTTTTCCTTAATAAATCGCACAAAATTTCTCGATAGACACATGTAGGTGCATTTTATTGCGTTAAAGTCCACAATCATCAAAAACACTTGTGGAAAATTCGATAAATCAAAAATTTTTCAAAAGATAAAACGAAATCCATTCGTGAAATTTTTCACGAATATATTTGCAATGCGAAAAAAATCGGGTTAAAAACGAGTTCGTTGGGCGACAGAAGTCGCCGATTGAGACAGTGCATGCGCGACGGTTGTCGCGCCGTGTACATGAGGTGTGAAATACAGGAAGATATCCCCGGAGGTCATACAATGGAAACACGAGAGAGACGAATCGTCGATTGTGTCGAGGCACTCGAAGCGACGCTTGCCGATGTCCGCGAAGCCGAGGCCGTTTTTGCGCACTTTACGCAAGAACAAGTCGATAAAATCTTTTTGGCTGCGTCGATTGCCGCAAACCAAGCACGAATTCCACTCGCCAAACAAGCGGTCGAAGAAACGGGCATGGGCGTCGTCGAAGACAAAGTCATCAAAAACAACTATGCATCGGAATACATCTACAACGCCTATAAAGACGTCAAGACGTGTGGCGTGCTCGAAGAAGACAAGGCTTTTGGCTTCAAAAAAGTGGCCGAGCCCATTGGCCTCATCGGCGCCGTCATTCCGACGACGAACCCGACCTCGACGGCGATCTTCAAATGCTTAATCGCCCTCAAAACGCGCAATGCCATCGTCATTAGCCCGCATCCGCGCGCTCGCAAATCGACGATTGCCGCCGCTAAAGTCATTCTCGATGCCGCAGTAGCCGCCGGAGCCCCCGAAAACATCATCTCTTGGATCGACGTTCCGAGCCTCGAAATGACAAACCTCCTCATGAAAGAAGCCGATATCATCTTGGCAACGGGCGGCCCGGGCATGGTCAAAGCGGCGTATTCTTCGGGCAAACCAGCTCTGGGCGTCGGCGCGGGCAATACTCCGGCTATCATCGACGACTCGGCCGATATCGTCTTGGCCGTCAACTCGATTATACACAGCAAGACATTCGATAACGGCATGATCTGCGCCTCCGAACAATCGGTCATCGTCCATAAAAACGTCTACGATGCCGTCAAAGCCGAATTCGCGAAACGCGGTTGCTATTTCCTCGATCCCGAAGAAACCGAAAAAGTCCGCAAGACGATTATCATCAACGGCTCACTCAACGCCAAAATCGTCGGACAAACGGCGTTCAAAATTGCGTCTCTCGCCAATGTCACCGTTCCACTGGGCACGAAAGTCCTCATCGGCGAAGTCGAAAGCGTCGAATTGAGCGAAGAATTTGCACACGAAAAACTGTCACCAGTTCTCGCCATGTACAAAGCCCAAGACATTCAAGACGCCTTTGCAAAAGCCGAACACCTCATCGCCGATGGCGGCTACGGACACACGTCGTCGATATACCTCAACGTCGTCACCGAAAAGGCAAAACTCGACGAATTCACCGCTCGCATGAAAACGTGCCGAATCCTCGTCAATACGCCCTCGTCCCAAGGCGGTATCGGCGATTTGTATAACTTCAAACTCGCGCCATCGCTCACTTTGGGATGCGGTTCCTGGGGCGGCAATAGCGTAAGCGAAAACGTCGGCGTCAAACATTTGATCAATATTAAATCGGTTGCGGAGCGAAGAGAAAATATGTTGTGGTTCAGAGCGCCAGAAAAAGTCTACATCAAGAAAGGTTGCCTCCCCGTTGCACTCGACGAGCTCAAAACCGTCATGCACAAAAAACGCGCCTTCGTCGTCACCGATAGCTTCCTCTATAAAAATGGTTATACGAAGCCGATTGCCGATAAATTAGACGAAATGGGCATTACACATACGTGCTTCTTCGACGTCGCGCCCGATCCTACGCTCGGTTGCGCCATCGAGGGAACGAAGCAGATGGTCTCGTTCCAACCCGATGTCATCATCGCTTTGGGCGGTGGTTCCGCCATGGACGCCGCAAAGATCATGTGGGTCATGTACGAACACCCCGAAGTCGATTTCCAAGACATGGCCATGCGCTTTATGGATATTCGCAAGCGCGTCTATACATTCCCAAAAATGGGCGAAAAAGCCTATTTCATCGCCATTCCGACATCGGCTGGTACGGGCTCCGAAGTCACGCCGTTTGCCGTCATCACCGACGAACACACGGGCATTAAATATCCCTTGGCCGACTACGAACTCCTCCCCAATATGGCCATCGTCGATACCGATTTCCACATGAGCGCACCTCGCGGTTTGACCGCCGCCTCGGGTATCGATGCCGTCACACACGCGCTCGAAGCCTACGCCTCGATTATGGCGACCGACTACACCGATGGGCTCGCCATTCAAGCCCTCAAAGTCATCTTCGAATACTTGCCACGCGCCTACGACAACGGTCAAACCGATGTCGAAGCTCGCGAAAAAATGGCAAACGCCGCGACAATGGCCGGTATGGCGTTCGCCAATGCCTTCCTCGGCGTCTGCCACTCCATGGCACACAAACTCGGAGCTTTCCACCACATCGCCCACGGCATCGCCAATGCCCTCCTCATCGAAGAAGTCTTGCGCTACAACGCCTGCGAAGCCCCCACCAAAATGGGAACTTTCCCACAATACGACCATCCGCACACCCTACAGCGATATGCACAAATCGCCGACGCACTCGGCTTGGGCGGCGCTAACGACGACGAAAAACTCGATAACCTCATCGCCGCCGTTCACGACCTCAAAATGCGCGTCGGCGTCAAAGAGACGATTCGCGACTACGGCGTCGAAGAAGCAAAATTCCTCGAAACACTCGACGAGATGGCAGAAAACGCCTTCGACGACCAATGCACGGGCGCAAACCCGCGATACCCACTGATTTCCGAAATCAAACAAATGTATCTCAATGCATACTACGGAAAGACGTTTGTCGAGCAAGACATGCCCAAATCGTGATATAAGCCCACTCCGAGAGCGGCGACATCCGTCGCCGCCTCTGCCGACTGTATCCGTCGAGGCCGCCCGCCCGTAGCGCAATCTCTCGCTCGAACCGGGCAAATCCCAAATGATAATGAGATTTGAAGGAGAATTTTCATGAATTTCGACAGAGTTATCGCTGTTCGTACAAATAAAACCGTCTATCGAGACGGAGATAAATGTCTAAAAGTCTTTGGCGAAGATTATTCTAAGGCCGATGTCCTCAACGAAGCACTCAACCAAGCCCGCGTCGAAGAAACGGGGCTCAATATCCCAAAAATTCTCGAAGTCACAAAAGTCGAAAATAAATGGGTCATCGTCTCCGAATTTATCGAGGGGAAAACTCTCGCCAGACTCATCGAAGAAAACCCCGATAAAAAAGACGAATACCTCGCGCAGTTCGTCGATCTACAACTCCTCATACAATCGAAGACATGCCCTCTACTCAATAAACTCAAAGACAAGATGAATCGTAAGATTTCCCAAGCCGACCTCACCGCTACGGAACGATACGATTTGCATACGCGCCTCGAATCCATGCCCAAACACAATAAAGTATGCCACGGCGATTTTAACCCCTCCAATATCATCATCGCGACCGACGGCACGCCCTATATCTTGGACTGGTCGCACGTGACGCAAGGAAACGGCGCCGCCGACGCAGCTCGCACTTACCTCCTGTTCTGGCTACAAGGCGATATCGAAGGCGCTACGAAATATTTGGATATGTTTTGCGAAAAAAGCCACACAGAAAAACAATACGTCCAATCCTGGATGCCCATCGTGGCCGCTTCGCAAAGTGTTAAAGGCAACGAAAAAGAACGCGAATTCTTACATACGTGGTTCAGCGTTGTCGATTATCGCTAGGGAGAAGGGAGCGTTTTATGAAAGTCACTGTTTGTATCGGTTCGTCCTGCCACATCAAAGGTTCACGACAAGTCGTCGAAGAACTCCAGTATCTCATCCACGAAAATAAACTGGGCGACAAAGTCGAATTGTCGGGGACGTTCTGCATGGGCAAATGCCAACAAGGCGTTTGCGTCACCGTCGATGGAAAATTTTATTCGGTCTCGCCAGATACCGTTAAAGATTTCTTCAAAGACAATATCCTAGCTCCCCTCGGCGCATAATGCCATTTATCTACCTAGTCCCTGCTTGGCATTCCAATCTTCTACGCCCACAGGGACTAATAATTAGCAATTAGCAATTAGCAATTAGCAATTAAATGTAACCCAGAGCTTCTCATCACTCCCCCGCTCCCTACTAACCTCCAACCGTTCACCGCCATGGAAATTAGCAATTAGCAATTAAATGTAACCCAGAGCTTCTCATCACTCCCCCGCTCCCTAC
>SFMP01000077.1 GCA_004554395.1 Myxococcales bacterium
AAAAAGAGAATTGATTGAAGACGTAAAATCGAACGAAGCAATAGAATCGATTGCGCCGAGAGAATCGATGGCGAAAATTGAATCGAATGAAAGAATTGAATTGATTGAAGACGTAGAATCGATTGAAGAAAGAGAATCGATTGCGCCGAGAGAATCGATGGCGAAAATTGAATCGATTGAAGAAAGAGGATTGATTGAAAAAGTAGAATCGATTGAAGAAAGAGAATCGATTGTTCGAATCGGTGGTGAACAAAATTCGGAATTTGAAGATAATATAGAAGAATATTTGCGATATTGCACACCGGGTTGCATGAGATGTTGCAAACGGGGGTGGCGTCGGTGTGTGGCATCGTGTCCGACGGGGGCATTGAGCGAGTCGGGTTATGATGTATCGCGTTGTTTATCGTATTGGTCGACGCAGCATCGGGGGTTGGTGCCCGAAGAAATGGCTCGAGCGATGGGCGCTAGATTGTGGGGATGCGACAGTTGTCAGACCAATTGCCCGTGGGTACGTCGAGCGGCACCGCGCCCCGTGGGTACGACACCGCTTTCTGAATTGACTTTGGGCGATATATTGACGTCGAGCGGCAAACAGCTCCAGAAGCACTTGGCGCAATCGCCGCTCGGCGATGCGCACCCGAGCATGGTCGTGCGCAATGCTTGCATCGTCGTGGCCAATACGGGCAACGATGCCTATCGCGGCGAATTGGAACGCTTGGCGCAAAATCATGCAACCGATTGGGTTCGCCACACGGCGTTGTGGGCGCTCGATTTCGTCTGATCTGCTCGCGCTCGATCTTTGCGCCTGGGGCGCGTGCTTTTGTCCGATGTGCTCGCGCTCGATCTTTGCGCCTCAGCCGCGCGTGCTTTCGTCTTCCCCCCCAAGGGGGGGGGATCTCAATCGATGTGCTCGCGCTCGATCTTTGCGCCTAGAGCGCGAAGTTTCTCATCGACGCGTTCGTAGCCGCGATCGATTTGTCGGACGTTATATATCGTCGATTGCCCTTGAGCGGTGAGGGCAGCGATGAGCAACGACATACCGGCGCGGACGTCGGGCGATTCGAGCCGAGTGCCGTAGAGTTGGCTTTTGCCGACGACGACGACGCGATGCGGGTCGCAGAGGATGATTTGAGCGCCCATGGCGACGAGCGAATCGACGAAGAACATTCGGCCTTCGAACATCTTTTCGAAGAAGATGACGGTGCCCTCGCATTGCGTTGCCGTCGTGATGGCGATGCTCATGAGATCGGTGGGGTATGCAGGCCACGGCGCGTCGTAGATTTGCGGAATGGCGTTGTGTAAATCGGAACGGATGCGCATTTCTTGGTCGGCAGGGACGATGATTGCCGAACCATCGGGGATGATTCGGATGCCGAGTTTTTCGAATATCATTCGGATCATGCGCATATCGGTGAGCCGAACGTTTTCGATGCGGATTTCGGAACCCGTCGTGGCGGCGAGCCCGATATAGGAGCCGATTTCGAGGTAATCGGAACCGATGGTGTGTTCGGTGCCGTGAAGCCCGCCCGTGCCGTGGACGGTGAGCGTATTTGAACCGATGCCGACGATATGGGCTCCCATCGAAGCGAGCATGCGACAGAGCCCCTCGACATGCGGCTCGCAGGCGACGTTGCGCAAAGTCGTTTCGCCGCGCCCGAGTACTGCCGCCATGATGGCGTTTTCGGTCGCCGTGACCGATGGCTCGTCGAAAAAGACGTCGCTACCGATGAGGTGTTTTGCCTTGACGTGATAGGCATCGCCGATGTCGATATCGGCGCCTAGGCCTTGGAACGCCAAAAAGTGCGTATCGAGTCGCCGACGCCCGATGACGTCGCCGCCTGGAGGCGGCAAATGGACTTCGTGATGACGCGCGAGCATGGGGCCGGCAAACAAAATCGAGGCGCGAACTTTGCGGCACAATTCGGGGCTTAGCGACGTGCGATTGACGCCAGCGCAGCAGAGCTTTAGGTCGTTATCATCATAAAATTCGGCTTCGCCGCCAAGATCCCGAATTATCTCCAACATGACTTCGACGTCTTTGATGCGCGGCACATTGTGGAGGATGACTTCTTCGTGCGTGAGGAGGCTAGCGGCAATCGCAGGCAAAACTTCGTTCTTGTTACCGCCCGGAATTAGCGTTCCGCTGAGGCGATGCGATCCTTCGATGACAAATCTATCCATGATGATTCCTTCTCGTTGTGAGTGTAGTATGATGGCGAAAATCGCTAGGATTCTTGGCGTTTGAGGACGGCGACGCGCCGTTTATCGACGGCTTCGAGATTGAGTGCAGTCGCGCGATTGACGACGATGAAATCGTCCATCGCATCGTTTGCGACGATGGCATATTTACCGCGATCGATCAGGGCATAGGCGACATCGCTCAGGCCAATGCATTCGATGAAGTGGTCGCTCGTTTCGAAGTAGAATTTTTTTCGCCCAAAGACATTTCGCAACGCCGCTTGCGCATAGATTTGTTTGAGTCGGTCGGCGACATGGGCCTCGGCATTGTGCCGCGCAGCATCGCGTAGATCTTGGGCCTGGGGCGCCTTGCCCTCGATGGCGATGAAATCGTGATCTGTGTTTGGCTGCGGAACCGAGCTAGCCTGCGTATGCGCTGCATCGCGCTTGAGGTCTCGGTGTTGTTGCTGTTTTTTTTCGTTTTCGATTTTTTTCGCCTTTTTTGCATCGGCGAGTCCTGCGTGTTTGAGGGCATCGAGCAAATTTCCAGCCATCAATCCGTCTCCTTCATCGCATGCTTGATTTCGAGCAGTTCGCCACGCGCTATCATCTGCGAAAGCTCATTCCGATTCGTCGTAAATTTCCCAGCTCGATTGACGCCCATGCCATGGAGGCGATGCGCGACGATGAGCCCATTATCGGGTTCGACATAGACCATGCCCAAAAAGCGCGTCTGTTCTACATACTGCCCCGTAATATCGAGTTCCATTCCGACCTTAAAATGCGGATGGTAATAGGGATGATAGCCCGTAACGCGGATGGTGTGCAAGTCATCGTCGCCCGCGATGACGACCGAAAGCGACTGGCATTTCGAAACGACTTGGCGCGATTTGCGTTTTCGCGGTTTCGTGAGGTTTGGGCAGTCGTCTGAAACTTCGACGATTTTGCCGCGCACTCTGACGACTTTGTCGATCAACTTCTGCTTGTCGTAGATCAGCCCCCACGTTGAATAAATGCCGTCGACGGGTTTTGCCGCCGCCATGGCACCGTCGAAATCGGGAGGCGCTGGCAATTCAATGGCAACCTTAGGCGCAACTTGTTCATGGAGCTCGGGGCCCGCTTGCGTCGCTTCTTGCGCACACGACGTCAAAAACACGCCCCCAAAAAAGCCCCCCAAAACTGCATTCAAAACCGCCGTTCTTTGTCGTCGAATCGCCATCGCTCGCCATTTATCGCTATCTCAAACGCCCACAAACACCAACAATCGGGCACTGGTCGTTCTATACGATATCGCGCAATTGTGGCAAATAAATATCGGCTTTGAGTCGCCCTATCTCGCCCTGCGGGCTCAATACGGGCTCTGGCTACGGCTATGTGCTCGGGCTGGGGCCCTTGCGCGCATACGCCTCCGCAGCCGTGCTATGTGCTCGGGCTGGGGCCCTTGCGCGCATACGCCCGGCTATTGGCGATTGATCAATCTCGATTATTTCCTCGCATATATGTACAACGATTGGTACAATAATACAGTTGTGTTGGCTATTCAGCCGTCGATCAAAGATCTCATAAAAAAATAGTTCTCTAGAAAGCGCGTATTTCTGCATGACATGGCTCATGTGTCCACGAGTGACCTTCGATTGAGGTAAGGAGGCCCAGAATGGTGACTGAATGCGATAGCAAGCCCAATGGTATTGGACCGACAGAGACTGGCATTGCCCAAACTGTGGAGGATTGTTTAGAACGGGAGGGATGCGTCTGTGAAGCGTGTGGCACTTCATGGACGACAGAGGCAATCGAACGGGGATTGACGTTGATATCGGATCCGATATCGCGCCCGTTTTTCAAGGGGCAACCGAAGCTCGTCGAATATCTCATCAACTTGGTGAGAAATCACGGCAAAAGCCCCCATCACGACGACATTGTCGTCAAAGACATGTCGCAACAAGTCGTGATCAGCAATGCAAGCGGTCATTCGGCACAGCTCGATATCGTTGCTCGCGATGAAAACGACAAGATCTACAACATCGAGTTTCAAAGCCGGCGAGAAACCGCCTTGGCGCAGCGTTCGTTTTTCTATGCCGCATTGCTGTTTTTAGAAGCGTTCAAGTCGGGCGTCGATTACAAAGACTGTCCAAAAGTATGCGTCATCTTTTTTCTCGAAAACGGAGAAGGATGCAATGGCAAGCTCGTCGAATGCGTGACGCCAGTCGATACGTCGGGCAATCGAATCGACTGGCCTATCGAAGTGTATTTGGTCAATGGTGCGTTGAACGACGAATCTGAGCTCGGTATAATATTGCAGGATATGCGTCGCAAAAATTTGCACGCACTTCGAAATTCCAAGCTCAAAGAACGGATGGATAAACTACTGTACCAACATATAGGGAGAAAGGAAATGTGTGAAGCTCAAGAAAAATGGGAAAACGAATTGCTGGAACGAGGCCGAGATGAGGGCCGAGAAGAAGGACTTGAAAAAGGCCGAGAAGAAGGCCGAGAAGAAGGAAGCATGCAACGTCTCATCGAGATGACGAAGCGGATTATGACGCATCTCGGCAAGACGCTCGACGATGCAATGGCGCTATTGCAACTCACCGAAGATGAAAAAGTAAGTGTCCGGCTCTGCATGGCGACGTCATAGTTTTGCTTAGGAGTAGCGCAGTCGCCGCCCTGTGTGCGCAGATCTGGCGCATTTGGATGATTGGGCGGCAAGGTCACGGTTTGGAGATGAGCATCGCGACGCCCATCATGTGGTATGACATTGGAAGTGTGTCGCAGAGGGCGAGTTTTACCATGCGGTAGCCTAGCTCGGTAAAGTGGTGGCATTCTTGAGCGAGTGCGTAGGCCGTCGGTCCGACGATGAACAATGTTTGGGCACCAAATCGCTTGCATAGTTCGGCTGTGTGGGCACTGTAGGGCAGGCGGTTGCTGTGCAAGATGATGGCATCGGAACGCTCGCCCTTGAAGTAGCGTTTATCGAGATAGTGCTCGGCGGTATCGGTATAGAATGTGGCATTGTGCCAGTTTGTGGCGTGATGTGCATTGAATTGTGCCGATTGGATGGCGGGCCAAGAAGCATCGATCCCCGTGTAGCGCTCAGATTTTGGGGCGAAGACGCCTGTATGCGTGCCACAGCCGCATCCGATTTCGCAAACGTGTTGAAAGTGCAGATCAGCGCTCATTTCTTCGAGCGTTTGTCGAATGAGATGTGCATGTCGTGGATTGACGGGAGTCCAAGCGCCTTTGAGAGCGCACAAGACGTTGCCCGTATGAGGTTCGATATCGTAGGCATACCAAGGTGAATTTCCAAATGATTCGGCGGTAGGATAGACGTGAGAGCCGCGCGGCGGCAGTTCTTGGAAGATGAAGGCAGCGCCGGTAGGCGCCATGAATTGCGCGAGTTTTTGAGTCGCCGCGCGGCTCTTTTTGGCGGTATCGGGCATGGCATAGACGATGACGCGTGCGCTCGATGTGTCGTCGTTTGCTTCGAACGAGAATTTCGTGCCGGATACGAAACCGCATGGCTCGATGTATGGTTTGACTTGGGCGATCCAACGGTTGAGTTCTGGTGTATGCATGGCACACGCCGTCATCGGTATGGGCAAAGACTTGCCCGTTTCTGCGCGTTCGACGAATTGGGCATCGTCGCGTGGATCTATGCCAAATATGGGCTCGATCCCGTCGAACGACAAAAGGCCTTCGCATCGATTTCGGTAGCCATGTCGATAAATGGCGGGCTTGAATTGAATATCGTTTGGCAATTTGCTCAGATCGACGAATTTTGAAATGAGTTTTATCCAATGATCGAATTTAATTTTGGCTTGTTCTTCGTATTCGAGGCATGCATATTGACACATGGCACAGCGTTGCCAGTGTTTGCATTGGGGGGCAACGCGCCGAGGTGATGGCGTCTCGACCGAACGAAGATAGGCGATGTTCTTTTGCAAATGGCGTGGTAGATCGGGATCGAAAGGAACTTCGGTTGCCCAGACGATTTCGCCTTCGATGGCATTGGCAATGCGGACTGTTTTGCGGTTTGGGTCGGCCGATGATGCAATGCCTTCGCCACGAAAATTCATGCCTTCGATGCAGTATTTATTGCGTTGCATGGTGTGTTAGACGCCGGTGACGTTGACGAGAGCGTTGTCGACGACGTTTTTGCATGCGAAAAAGGCGTTGCCGAGGAGTCGTTTGGCGTCGTCGATGTCGCGAGAGATGGCGCGAGGGTCGGTGCGGATCGAGCTGCGCATGAGGTAGAAAACGCCGTTTTGTGGGTAGCGTTTGATGGCGTCGTCGAGCGTGCGTTCGGCGTCGGTGCGTTTGGCGAGGCGTGCGAGTGCTTGGACGACGATGAGTGCGAGTGCTTCGGTTTCGGTGGAGAATTTATCGAGGTATCGGAGGATGAACTCGTATGTATGTTTTTGGAGCTGATGAGGGAGGATGTCGCACAGTCGCATGGCGGCGCGTTCGTAGTGAGGGTCGGCGGAGAGGGCTTGTGTGAGGGATTGCGCCATGCGGTCGTATGGCATGGAGAGTCCTTCGCGTTGTGCGCGTCGTTCGGCTTCGCGCGTCGCCATCCAATTGGCGTAGGCGGCGAACGATTGCGTGCCAAACATGGCGCAGACTTTTGGGAGCCAGTCGTCGGCCGATTGCGGCGTGAAGTGGCTTAGTATGCGTGCACCGAGGCGGCAGATGGCCTCGTGGATTTTTTCGCGCGTGCACGTTTCGCAACCGCAGAATAGGAGGATGTTTTTTTTGCTATCGATGAGGTTGACGCTGACGAGGAGTCCGGATTCGTCGTCGACGATGCGGCCGGTGAGAGCCATATCGCCGCCGATGGCTCGAGTCGAGTCGATGACCCATCGCGTTTCGGGGAGCGAATAAAAGACGGCAAAGGCGCAGGCGTTTTTTCCTGTTTCGTAGGCGATCTCGTCGTCTTCGCGCACGACGATCATTTGTGCGACGGTGATGAAATCCTCGTAAAGCGCGAGGATTTCGGCCAAATCTTCGCAGATTTGTCGGCTCATGCTGGCGAGTTGTAGGTCGAATCCAGCGCCTGTGCCGAGAGAATAACAGACGACGAGTTTGGGATCGCTCATGCCATTGCCCTTATGGAACGGTGATATCGAGTCGCAATTCGAGCGCCGAGAGGGCGTTGAGTTCGGGTAGAGCCCCTTTCTTGCGTTCTTCTTCGATATACGTCACGACGGGGGTTAAGCAGGCGTCGGGCGTTGCATCGGCTTGGGCTTTTGCTGCGAGTATGCCGTTTTCATCGAGCCATAGCGAGAACTTTTTCGTTTCGGTGGTGGCGAGGCATGCGGCGATGTCGTCGCGTTTCGCCTGTAGTAGAGAGGCGAGTTCGAAGCGAATGTCGTCGGAGAGATCGGCGTCGATGGGGCGGTTGTTTTCGTCGAAATCGAAGCCTTGAATGACGATATCTTGAGCGGCGGAGAGCAGGAGCGGAACGCGAATCGACTTCGCGGCGGTATTGGGCGTGAAGCTCAGGGCGCGCAGTTCGTATTTGGGCGCGGTGACGGCCATGCCGATGTTGACGTCGGAACGTTTGAGCGTCGTCTTGACGGGGGCGGGTAAGAATCCCGATTCGGAGGCCAATTGCGGCGGCATGGTGCCTTCGCCGACGACGAAGAAAATCGACGATTCGGCGGGGACGGTTTCGATCGAGAGAGCGACGTCGTCGACGAATGCATAGGGTGCATACATTTGCGCTTCGACGTTTGCTGGCGCGAAAGCCTTTCGCATGGCGTTGGCGATTTGTTTATTGTCGGTTTGAATTGGAACGATGGCGCCGTCTTGTTTATGTGCAAACGAGACGCAGACGTTTCCGTCGCCTTGTGTGGTGCCGTCTTTAGCCATGCGCCAGCACCAAGCGTTGACGGTGTTTCCGCCCATGACGGCGATGGCCGAGGCGCGGACATCGGATTCTTTCGTCGCCGTATTGGGGACGATTTCGGCGAGTACGGTGAGGTCGCCGCGGCTACCGAGAACGATGTTGTTGACGGGGTGGAGATCCATTGCGCGGCCGATAAACGACAATTTTTGATCGCTTTTGACTTCGTAAGATTTCATTTGTTCGAAATCGAAGACGGTTTGTCGATTTTGCGAGACGGCATAGCTGCTGCGTCCGATCCAATCGACGACGGATCGCGGATCGAGAGGAACATTGGGAACGATGTCGAGCGTCGTCATATCGATGAGGCCGGCCGAGGTGGCGACCCATCGCCCCGTTCTATCGGGTGAAACCCATGCAACGGGGGAATCGACGACGCGATTGAGTTGTGGTTTGGCGACGTTATAGCTCCAGAGCCCAGCTTCTCCCCAGAACAAGACGTCGTCGGAGCCTTGAGCGAGCGTAATAGCTCGGATCTTTTGTCCGCGTAGTGCCGTGCTGAGCTGCTCGTTGATGACCGACAATTCGCCCGATTCGATGCGTTCGAAGACGACGTTTCCGCCGCTGATGCGCCAAATGAGGTCGTTGTGCCCGATGGCGACGATGGTTTCGGCGTCGTAGTCGCGTTTCGCGACGAGGCCTTTATCGGTGAAGGCGTAAAGACGCGACGCGCCCGATTCGAAGTGCAACATGGCATAATTGCCGTCGTCGCTCCAATCGACGCGCTCGATGCCCGATTGGATTTGTTCTGTGAGTAGATCATTGAGCGTCGGGAACGAGATCCAAACTATCGAATCTTGCTCGCCATGCATGACGACAAAGCCCTTAGATCCATCGTTAGATATGTGAATACGCCTGATTTCGCCTTGGAAATCTTTTGAATCGACGAGTCGCCCGGCGAGCAAATCCCAGACGGCAGCTTTTGAACGATGTGTTTTTGCATCGTTGAAGAGCGAGAAGACGTAGTTTCCGCCGGCGACGAAGGCGTTTCCGACGTGGGAGAGGTTCGTGCTGGGGAAATTGTCGACGACTTCGCCATCGATGGTGATTTCTTTGAGTCGGTGGTCGACGATACCGCGCAGCGGCATTTCATCGCCGTTATAGGCTAGGGCAAACGATTTGCCCAACTTCTGCTTGAATTCTTTCGTCGTCGTCTTGCCGCGTTCGTCGATGTGGAGCCATTCCTTTGGCGTGACGAAGTCGGTGCCTTTATCGTGGCGCAAGAGATTGAAGGCGACGGCGCCCGAACGAATGGCAGTATTGTTGCTGAGTTGTACTTGTGCTTGATCGCTACCCGAGTGACCTTGATGTATGCTGTTATTGCACAAAACGGCCCATCCGCCTTTGCCGTCGTAGGCGCAGTGAATGGCCGAATCGGCAGAGCACCCCAATTTCGGCGTCATGAGCGATGCCGCCGTCGTCTTGCCATCTTCGACGAGGTGGATCGATTCGCCGCTGATGTAGGCATAGCGATTGGCAAAGAGCCCCGAGCAGAGCTTGGCTTGTGCAGGCAGTGCTTGTTCGGTCACGACACCATTCGATAGCGCGAGGCTTCGAACGACGACGCCACCTTCGCCGAGAGCAAACCAGCGCACGACACCGTGATCGACTTCGAATCCGAAATCGAGGTAATCGGTGAGTTCGGCGATTTCTTTTGCCGCAAATCCGACGTCTTTTTCGAGGTTGACTTCGCTCAAAACGCCGCGCGAATCGACGAACCAGACTTTGCGCCCATCTTCAGACATGCGCACGCCGACGCAACCCGCCGTCGATGGCCAGAATTCCGAGATAATCGCATTGTCGCGGTTCAAAACGACGCCGCGTGCATCCGAACAAGCCGCGCGGAATGCCCCGTTTTGCGTCATCGTGTAGTGGTCGAATGTGCTATTGCCGATTTGGAAAGCCGCTTTCTGCGCATAGGTCACGACTGGATCGAGCGATTTGACATAGGCGGCGTAGGCAATGACGAGTGCCAAGACGGCAAACGTAAAGACGATGGCAGCCAATAACATCTTTTTGCGGCGTTGTGGGTTGGCGCGTTCGACTGGAGAGACGCCGTTTTCGCAGTCTTTGTCGTCGTAGGTGACGTCGTGCCCCAAGGTGTGCGTGGCCGTGATGGTTTCGCCTTCGGGTTCAAAGTTCCCCATCCGCGCGCGAGCACTCAAGCACGAGTCTTGACACGATTTGTCGAACGATTCGATCGCCTCGAAATTGTTGACTCTAACGCGCGGACTGCTGTCTTCGTCTTCGCCCAAAATTTCATCGGTGTCTTCGATGATATCATCGGATTCGGTTTCTTTGCTCGGTTTTGTATCCGATTCGGTATCTTTTGCCGCCTCGCCATCTTTTGTCGCGGCATCGGATTGATCTGCCGTTTCGGCTTTATCTTTCGCGGCTTTATCCTGCGCGGCTTTCGCAGCTTTGCTCGCTTTTTCGTCGGTTTCGACGAGCATGGCAACGATTTCAGCGGCTTTTGCCGCCGATTTATCGAGCTTTGGTTCAGCTTTTGTGGCTTTGCCCGATTTTTCGTCGGTTTCGACGAGTCGCGCGACGATATTCGCGGCTTTGGCATCAGTATCGTCGAGTTGAGCGACGATATCAGCGGCTTTAGCGTCGGAATCGTCAGCAACTTTAGCGACGATATCAGCGGCTTTAGCGTCGGTATCGTCTGCAACTTCAGCGTCGGTATCGTCGAGTTGAGCGACGAGGCGTGCGGCTTTGGCATCGGTGTCGTCGGCCTTATCGGCGGCATCGTCGTGTAAATCTTCGCGACCGGTTGTTAAATCTTCGCGATCGGCTGGCACGGGGGCAGCTGCATCGAAATCGGAATGGTTGGCCAATTCCGATTTATCTTCGCCTCTCTCGAATCGATCGGCATCTTCGACCGCGCGTTGTATATCTTCGAGCGAACGCGTCACGACTTTCGTTTCTTCTTCGTCATCGTTGTCGTGTGCCTTGAGCGAGACGCCATCGGCGACGAGTAAGTTTTGGACGGAGTCGCTCGTCGATTCGGGCTTTTCGAAATCTTGCGTATCGATGAGCAACGACGCCTCGGGCTTAAACGCGCTATTGGCGCGTTGCACTTGAATGCCCTCTTTTTGGAGATTGATGAGCGATTCGATCATTTCGGGCGTCATTTGAATTTGCTGCGTTTCTTGGTCTTGATTTTTCGCCGTTTCTTCGGAGCGATTGTGCCAAGTTTGCTTTGCGCCCAGCCCCGAAGTGCTGCTCTGCGCTTCTTGCGATGCACCAGCCATCTCGTCGGTGCCGGCCAAATTGTCTTGTGCGGAGTCGGGGGTATCTGTCGTGGGCTTGTCTTCTGCGGCGATCTTGTCGGAGCTTGCTAAAGATTCGACCGACTCGCTGTTTGTGCGATTTTCATGCGTAGAATCCTGTTTATTGTTGAATAAACTTCCGCCACTCTTTTCGTTATCAGCATGTCTCAAACTCGCCATGCCCAAATCGCTATCGCCAAGCGTTCCCCAGTTGATGTCTAAGCCACCCAGTTTCGACTCGGGTTGTTGCGTGGGTTCGGGCTCGGATTCGGCGGCTTTTCCAAGCGAAGAGTCCCAAAGTACGTCGAAATCCGAGTCTTCAAAAGCGTCTAACAACGAAGGAGATCCCGAGTTGCGTTCCAAATCATTATCCATAGTATCCGACATCCAAATACCTCGCTCTGGCCTGTCTAGTTTCGTCTTCATAGGCCTATTGCCCTGCGACAATAAGCTCAAAACATCGTATTCTCAGCGACCCTCGAATACCGCCCGAAAAGTGAAAACTCACTCATTCATCAGACAAAAAATCGCCCTAAAATGACACGATCGCCCAATTGCGGCAAATACATTGTGCACGATATGTGTTTTTTTGTCACGCCATCTTGCTCGCCGCGTCGTTTTGTCACGTGTTTCGCCGTCTATGGTGCCGCTTTGGCGGGCACCATACGCCGTCGGCGTCGGCTATATCGCTCGCCGCTCCATACGCCGCCGGCTTCGCCTATATCGCTCGCCGCTCCATACGGCTACGCATGGTGGGCCCCCCTGCCAGGGGGGCCCCAACGGCCCGCCCGCACGGGCGGGCTAGAGCCGTGCGTATGCGCGCAAGTGCCCGCAGGGCACGAGCACATAGCACGGCAGCGGAGGCGTATGCGCGCAACGCAGTGAGCACATAGCCGTAGCCGCCGCTGTATTGCCCCCCCCTAGGGGCAATAGGCGGCGCTTAAAATTTTTCGGGAATATCGAAGACTTCTGACGCGGGCCACGAGGGGTCGTATTTTGGGGCTGCGTTGGCGGTGCGGATGGCGTCGTTTTCGTCGGCCATGACTTCATCGTTGACGGGGGCTTCGATGGGGGCGTCGTCGGGTTGTGGAACGATGTCGCCCAAGACGGGGTCGTGGATGAGCGCTTTTGGGGCGGTGGCGGTGGGGCGTTCGACGGCTGAGTTTGCGTCGGACGAGTTGAGGGGATTGCCGTTGGCGTCTTTGATGACGGCTTTGCGGAAGCCCGCTTTGATGGGGTCGAAACCGATGCCAAAGACGCTCATGACGTTGGAGACGGCGATAAATGCGTGTTCATCGATGGCTTTGACCGTTTTGTAGATTTCTTGCGATTCGCGTTTTCGAGCGACGAGGTAGATCGTTTTGCGGTGCTTTTTGGTGTACCATCCGATCGACTCGAAGAGCGTGACGCCGCGGTGGTGTTCGTGGATGATTTGGTCGGCGATTTCGCGGTATCGCGATGTGAAGATGAACATTTGGACCGATTGCCGGCGGCCGTTGCTGACGGTGTCGATGACGTATGCTTGAACGCCCATGAAGACGAAGCCGTAGGCGACGGTTTCGATCGTGCCTTGCGGCAAGAAATAAGAAGAGGCGATGACGCAGGCGTCGAAGATGAGGTAGACGCGGCCCCAGGTGACGTTTTTGTATTTCGAGATGATCATGACGACGATGTCGGAACCGCCCGTCGACGCGCCGCGCAAGAGATACGTGGCGACGCCTGTGCCGGCGATGATGCCGCCCATGATGCCGCTCAGGAGCTTGTCTTGTAGGATGGGGGTCGTGCTTTGCGGGATAAACCACAAGAAGAACGAAAGCCCGAGTATGCCAAAGACCGTTTTGATGCTGAATTCGCGCCCCATGACGACGAGGGCGATGGCGCACAAGATGACGTTGACCGCCAAATAGGTGATCGAGATGGGGATGTTGGTGAGGTATTGGATCTCGGCGCAGATGCCGCCGAGACCACCGCCGACGAAGCCGTGAGGGATGACGAAGACGTTCCACGCACAGCCATACATCGCAAGCCCGATCATTATCCAAAAGGATTCTTGCGTGTAGTTCCAAACCTTCTGTTTCAATTCCGTACTCAATTCGAACCTCTACTGTGTGAGTGACGAAAAATCTGCTAAAATCAATGGGTTATAATGACCAGGCTTTTTTTTTGCTTTGTCGCGGTAGGGCTAGGCTTCCTCGCTGTTGAGCAATTCGAGGTGTTCGGCCGTCTTTAGGGCATTGATGATTTCATCGAGTTCGCCCGTTTCGACGACGGCATCGAGGTTATAGACGGTGAGCCCGATGCGGTGATCGGTGATTCTGTTTTGCGGGTAGTTATAGGTGCGAATGCGCTCGGAACGGTCGCCCGAACCGACCATGCTTTTGCGGGCGGTGGCGCGTTCGGAGTCGAGTTTTTGGCGCTGCATGTCGTAGAGCCGGCTTTGTAGGATTTTGAGAGCGCGAGCTTTGTTTTTGTGCTGCGAACGTTCGTCTTGGCAAGTGACGACGGTATTGGTGGGGATGTGCGTGATGCGAATGGCGGATTCGGTCTTGTTGACGTGCTGCCCGCCCGCGCCACTGGCTCGGTAGACGTCGATGCGCAAATCGGATTCGTCGATTTTAATGTCGACGTCTTGTGCTTCGGGCAAGATGGCGACGGTGCATGCCGACGTATGGATGCGGCCTTGGCTTTCGGTTGCCGGGACGCGTTGAACGCGGTGCGTGCCGGCTTCGAACTTGAGATGTGCGTAGACGTCGGTGCCGCTAATCATGGCGACGACTTCTTTGTAGCCGCCGGCGGTGCCCTCACTTTCTGAGGTGATTTCGACAGTCCATCGCATTTTATTCGCATAACGCGAATACATTTCGAATAAGTCGCCGGCGAAGAGGCTTGCTTCGTCGCCGCCCGTTCCGGCGCGAATTTCGATGATGATGTTTCGTCCATCGAGGGGATCTTTTGGCAACATCATGATTTGTAGATCTTCGCGTTTTTTGGCGATATCGGGTTCGAGTCGAGCGATTTCGTCTTTTGCCATGGCGCGCATTTCTTCGTCGTCTTCGGCGAGTAGTTCGCGAGCGCTTTCGAGCTCAGATTCGGCCGATTGGAGGGCTTGATAGGCGTTGACGATAGGTTCCATATCGGCGCGTTCTTTCGCCAGTGTGTTGTATTTCTCGGGATTGCCAAGCGTATCGGGGTCGGCTAAACGATGGCATATATCTTGGTAATGGCGTTCGAGTTCGACGAGTTTTTCGTTTAATTTTTTGCTCATAATTTAGTGTTCCAGGTGCGCAATGTATGAACTGGCTAGGAGATATGAACTGGCTAGGAGTTATGAACTGGCTAGGAATACAAAAAAACCCCAGATAAATCAAAGCACAACACGATTGTTGCACTTTCCCTATCTGGGGGTAGAAGATTCAGACGCTACTTTGCGCTGCGATTGTATTTGCGGTTAAAACGTTCGACGCGACCGGCGGTGTCGACCATTTTTTGTTTACCCGTGAAGAGCGGGTGGCACTGCGAGCAAATTTCGACGTTGTAGTCGCCCAACGTGGAGTGTGTTTCGATCACGGCGCCGCAGGCACATGTAATTTTGGCGGGCTTATAATCGGGATGAATGCCTTTTTTCATGACGTGTTTCCTCTCTGAAAATATGAAGACGGCAGGGAATGCCGCCACAAAACGCCTCTTTCTTTCCGCCCCGAATTTGATCAGGCGAAATAAAGCGAGCAGTGTATAGGCGTAATGCCCGATAAGGTCAAACCTATTTTCGACACAAAGATCGATTTTTGGAATGGCGATCGAGCGTTTTGGGGGTTAGATGATCTGCTTGAGCCAAGTGACGATCCGCCCGATCCATGAAGATTTTTGTGTTTCTTGTGGATTATATGACGAGACGTCGGGGCGGTTCATTTCGTAGAGCAGGAGCCCGACGGCAGTCGCGTAGCGCGGATCGGCGATGCAATCGCTCATGCCGCCGACGTTGCAGGGAATGCCGCGATGGACGGGCATATTCATCGTTTGCGCGCCGAGCTCTGGGGCGGCATCCATGATGGACGTTCCGCCCGTCAAGATGATGCCGGCGGGGATCTTGTCTTTGTAGCCCGATTTTTCGATTTCGCGATTGACCATGAGGAAGATTTCTTCGAGCCTGGGCTCGATGATTTCGGCGAATCCTTGTCGTGAAATTTTGCGCGTTTCGCGGCGATCGCCTGGCGAAGGGACTTGGATGATTTCGTCGGCACCGACGGCTGAAGTCATGGCGCATCCGTCGTTGATCTTGAGCGTTTCGGCTTCTTCGATCGAGATTTGTAGACCTTTGGCGATATCGCTCGTGAGGTGGTTGCCGCCGACGCCCAAGACGTGGGTGTGGACGAGGGCACCTTTGTGCCAGATGGCGATATCGGTCGTTCCACTACCGATATCGACGAGTGCGCAACCGATTTCTTTTTCGTCGTCGCTGAGTACGGCAGCGCTCGAGGCGAGCGCCGAATAGACGAGGTCGTCGACGTTGAGATGACAGCGATTGATGCATTCGATGATGTTATTGGCGCTGCTGATCGCCCCTGTAATGATGTGGACTTTGGCTTCGAGTCTGACGCCATTCATCCCGATGGGGCTACGGATTCCGGGTTGATCGTCGAGGATGTATTCTTGAGGCAAGACGTGTAGAAATTCGTGATCGGGCTGTATTTTTCGGGCTTTTGCGCTTTCTAGAACGCGCGTCACGTCGTCGCGGTTGATTTCGGGCGTTTTGATCGAAGCGACTTCGCTCGTGTTCCAATTCGTCTTTCGCGCGACGCCTTCGTCGCCATAGACCGGGGCGACGCCGCTAGAATTGATGCCTTGGATGTGGTTTCCGGTGATATTGACGATGACGTTAGAAATCGAATCGAAACCGGCCATGGCTTCGGCGACTTCGAGCGCGCGCGAGACGGCTTGAGCCGCAGAATCTTTATTCGTGATGACGCCCTTTTGTACGCCTTTTGTCGGAGCCGTTCCGCATCCGAGGATATCGAGTCCTTCTTCGGTGACTTCACCGATGAGGACACACGTCTTGCTCGTGCCGATATCGACACTTACGAGTATTTCACCTGTTTTATCGGTCATTTTGCCTCCATGATTGGAAGGAGCAAAGGAATTAGTCGTCTTCGAGGATGAGCGGCGGAAGCGCCAAGTCTTCGTCGTCGTGAATGATGCGTTCGCGCGGGGGGGCAGCCAGCGAGCCTTTGTCGATGGCAGAATTGGAGTCGGGCGCTTTGGGCTCGGTTTTGGCTTGAGCGGTGTCGGTTTTGGCTTGAGCGGTGTCGGTTTTGGCTTGGGCCGCGTCGGTTTTGGCTTGAGCGGTGTCGGTTTTGGCTTGGGCCGCGTCGGTTTTGGCTTGAGCGGTGTCGGGATTTGGCGCAGGCGGGTTATCGTCGGTGCGTGGTGCGGGTTTGGTGCTATCGACAGTAGCGCTAGCGGGTTTGACAACGATTCGATCGAGGTCGTCGTCGGCATCGAGCAAGATGTATTGCGCCACGACGTGGCGCGATTCGAGCACGGATTCGACTTGTAGGAGCCGAGATAGCCGTTCTTTGAATCTGTCGTAGCCGAGTCGGATTTCGGTCGTTTCGGTATAGAGCGTGTAGCCGACGCCTTTATCGTATTGGATTTCGTGGATTTTTTTATCGTATCCGAGTTTGTGCGCCAGCGCAGCGATTTCGAAGGCGCGTATGGCTTCGTGTGTTCGCTCGGCTAAGGGGTTATCGAGTGTTACGATAGGGGCGGTCAATTCGTCGTCGTCGCGCCAATACTTGATAAATTCACCGTTTGTATCGATGAGGGACAATGAGCCGTCGTTGACAATGCCCAAAGGCTCGTATTCGGTGATTTGTATCCTGACGGTATCGGGGAGTTTGACTTTGACGTTTGCTTTTTGCACCCAAGGTAGGGTTTCGATGGCGCTTTCGACGGCTCGGACGTCCATTTCGGCGAGGTTTGCGTCGTCGAGAGCGAATCCAAGGGCATCGAGGATGGCGTCGTCGGATTGGCGTAGGTTGCCTTGCACGGTGATGTTTTTGGGGACAAAAGCCCCCGATTCGGCATAACTACAATAGAGCGCATAGGCGCCATAGGGAATGCCAATCGCCAACGCGCATACGATGGCGATTTTGAGCAAGGCGATGCCAAGGCTTTTCCAGCCTTGTGTATCCATTTCTAATTTAGGTTCTCGACGCCGCTTTGGACGAACATTTTTCGACATGTCGCATCTTTTCGAAACGATAGCGCTTTGTACCCAATGCACAAAACTGCCATCGTATTATGTCGTATATC
This sequence comes from Myxococcales bacterium, assembly GCA_004554395.1. Classification (GTDB taxonomy): domain Bacteria; phylum Myxococcota_A; class Bradymonadia; order UBA4248; family UBA4248; genus UBA4248. The sequence goes on from SFMP01000077.1 coordinate 17,668, forward strand.
TCATGAACGACCAAATTTTCGACCTCTTTAAGCACGAATTTCGCCGAGTCTTCTTTGCATGAAGTCGACGATAATTTCCGCTCGCGCGTCCCAAGTGAGGTTTTGGGCATCTTTAGCCGCTTCGTTCGAGAGTCGATTCATGCGTTCATCGTCGTCGATGAGGGCGTTGAAACCGTTGAGTTCGGCGGCCTCGTCGTCGGGTTCGACGAGGTAGGCGTTTCGGTCGTGTTGGAGCAGCTCGGCAGTATCGGGCGCGATAGGCGCATAGATAGCGCGACCGGCGGCGATGTATGAAAATAGTTTGATGGGCAAAACGGTATTGCCCGTCTTCTGTAGCGGGCCTGCAGTCGGCGGAATGATGAGAACATCGGCAGAAAACAAGTATTTTGGGAGCGCGTCTTCGGGTTGCCAACCGATGATCTGACAATTGGCGAGGTGTTGGGCGGCGCGCGCAAACTCGCCCGATTCATCGCCCGGACCGACGAAGACGAATTCGACATCGGGGCGAGCTTGCGCCAAGCGCAAGACGTGATCGAGCCCTTTTTTCATCGATATTCGCCCTGCATACATGGCGATTTTGGCGTCGCGCTCGAGCCCCGTCAAAGCCCGAGCCTCGCCTTTGGATAGGGCAGGCGTGTAATATCGCTTGTCGTAGCCATTGTGCGCCGTGAGCAATTTATGCGGATCGAATCCCTTCGAGATATACGCTTGGCGCGAGTATTCGGAGTGAAGGGCTATGCCCAAGAAATTGCGATCCATAAAGATGAGCCTGAAGAGCGGAATCATCGCAGCATATTGGATAGGCCAAGGGCGATATGTATCGTACATCGTCGGCATGCCCGTGCTCAAACTCGTGACAATAGCGGGAATATTGCGCGAATAGACGAGGTCGAATGTGCGGAGCTTTTTTCGCAGCAATGTCGTACACAAAAGCGGATGGACGACTTTTTCGGCAATGCGTGGACCGGGGAAAATCGAATGGATGCAGTCGAGTTTGAATGGCGCATCGATTTTGTAGTATTCGCGTAGCGCGTCGGCAGTGGGGAGATCGTCGACATTGGAAGCGGGCAAAAAGAGCGTGACTTCGCAACCGTGCCGCGACAGCGCGGCGATCGTATTGATGAGTTGCATTTGGTCGGCTTCTTTGCCAGGTAGCGGTTGATCGAAGATATAGGCGATTTTCATGATGTTCTCAGGGGGGGAATGATATTCGATAATGTGAATAAATATGCTTATTTTTTTCGTTCGATAGACTTATTTTTCCAATAATCGAAGAGCGTTTCGAGGTGTCGACGAGCCTCGGATTCTTTATCCATGGTGGCGACGTTTTCGCTTCTGAAATCGACTTGGAACGCGTCGTTTTCGGTTTTTCGTATGATGAGAAACGTCGAAACTTTCGATAAAAAGCGCGATCCGGCGATTTTCTCGCTCACATAAGTCCATCCGATTTGCTCGCCATTTTCGTCGAAGAAGGGCTCGATGAGTGCTGCCAAATCGAATTCGACCGAGACGATATATCGCATTTTGACGTGCATGACGTAAGTCGTGCGTGTTTCGGACGCTTGGAGATCGCTCATGGTGATATTTTTCGTCATGTGGACGGGTCCGATGACGAGTGGATCGATGAGATCGTCATAGACATCGGCGAGCGACCCCGAAAAGACGCCCGATCCTTCGACCCAAACGCCTTCGTCGTCGGTTCCGCTTGCGATAGTTGGTGGGGTGTTGAGAGAAGTCACCGAGCTCACGTGTTTGAGAATGGGGGCAACGCTTGCGGCCGATTTGGGTTGGGGGGGCGTTTGTTGTGTGGCGTCTTGGGCGATGACGGGGATCGTATGCGATGGTTGCGCGGGTTGCGTCGTGGCGCATCCGGCTGCGCAAGCGGCAAAAGCCAATAGCGCAATGAATCGCAGAAAATTCGAGTATTGCATTCGGAATCCGTTATTTTGGCAAAGAAATCGGGAGTTGTTCGATTCCCGTTTTTCCGAGGTAGACGACTTCGGGCGAGAGTGTAATGTGGAATCGTTTGAAGACGCCTTTGACGATGAGTTGAGCGAGTTCGAGGACGTCGGCGCATGAGGCATCGGAACGATTGACGATGGCTAGCGTGTGGTAGGCGCTCAGGGCAGCCCCCTTGTGAATAAATCCGCGCGTAAAATCGGATTGTTCGATGAGCCATGCCGCCGAGAGCTTCATGCCGTTTTCGGCAGGGAACATGGGCATGCTCTTGTGGTTTCGTATGATATTTGCCGCATTATGTCGTTGTGCTTCTTTTTCGCTCAAGATCGGATTGACAAAGAAGCTCCCGACGCTATGCGTATTGAAGTCGTCCGTGTCGTAGCACATGCCCTTTGATCGCCGAGTTTTGAGCACGATATGGCGCAGTTCTGTCGCCGTTTTGGGTGGCTGTGCCACCATTCGTGCGAAGTTTCGTTCGATGCATCGTCGGACGGCATCTTCGGCAACGAATGGAGGCAATCGAAGCGTGGCTCGCAATACGACGTATGGATTATTGGGCGTTTTGAGTGCCGTCGTACGATAGGCAAACGCGAGGTCTTGGGGCGTGAGCGTGACCGTTTCGAGCGATTGTTTGTGCATGGCTTGTGCCGAGACGAAGACTTCGGAGATTTCTTGTCCGTAAGCTCCGATATTTTGGACGATGGCACCGCCCAATGTGCCGGGGATTCCGCTCATGCACTCGATACCGCCACAGTTTTTTTCGCATGCGGTGGCGACGATTTCGTCGAATAATGCGCCGGCCCCAATCGTCACTAGCATGTATCCATCGTCTTGTGGGGTCCATTCGACGGAATCGTCGGCCATTTTGACGACGACGCCATCGAATCCATCATCGGAGACGAGGAGATTGCTCCCTGCACCCAATATAAAGACGCGATCGTTTTCGGATTGGGCATCGGCAAGTGCATTGGCGAGTTGTTCGTCGTCATGGGCGTAGACGAATTTTTTGGCACACCCGCCGATATGCATCGTCGTATGTTTCGATAATGGTTCGTTGAATTCGATATTGTTCATATTCAAGTGTCTCTATTCGCGATCGATTGACGCATTGGAATTTGTCACGCGTGCGACGATATCGTCGGCTTGGCGTTCGATTTCGTGCAAGTGGTCTTCGCTTTTGAACGATTCAGCATAAATTTTGTAGATATCTTCGGTTCCCGAGGGACGGACGGCGAACCAACCGTTTTGCGAGCAGACTTTGAGCCCGCCGATGGGGGCGTGATTGCCTGGGGCATTGGTGAGTATGCTCACGACGGGTTCACCGGCTAGGGTATCGGCCGTGATATCGGAAGGCGAGAGTTTTCCGAGTTTTTGTCGCACAGAGGCGGGCGCGGCGGTTTCGACTCTGCCGTAGTAGGACTTTCCGAATCGCCGTTCGTGTGCTTCGTGCCGCGCTGCCGGATCGATGCCCGTCTTCGCCGTCATTTCGGCCGCTAACAAACACGGAATGATGCCGTCTTTATCGGTCGACCAAAGTCCCCCATCGAAGCGCAAGAACGATGCGCCTGCCGATTCTTCGCCGCCAAAGCCCAAGAATTTCCCAAACAAACCTTCGACGAACCATTTGAAACCGACGGGGACTTCGTAAACATCGCGCCCGATACCGGCGCAAACCCGATCGATGAGAGCACTCGATACGAGCGTTTTTCCGACTTTGAGCGATTTTGACCATGCAGAACGCGATTCGTAGAGGTATTCGATCATGACGGCTAAGTAGTGATTGGGGTTCATGAGCCCCGACTTCGCGACGATGCCGTGACGATCGCCGTCGGGATCGTTGCCAAATCCCAGATCGAAGGAGTCTTTCAGGGCGATGAGTGACGCCATGGCATAGGGCGATGAGCAGTCCATTCGAATCTTCCCATCGTGATCGTATGTCATAAAGCCGAATGTGTGATCGATATGGGGATACGTATTCGTCATGTTGAGTTTGTATGTATCGGCGATGGCGTTCCAAAAGTCGAGGGTGGAACCGCCCAAAGGATGGACGCCGAGTTTGATCCCCGATTGCGCGATGGCCGTCATATCGATGATGTTCTGGAGATCGGCGACGTAGGAAGTGACGTAATCGGTGGTGTGGACCGATGGTGGCATATTATCGTGCGACACGGCGACGCGTCGCACGTTTTGTGCGCCTTGCGCGAGGATGTCGTTTGCGCGCGCCTCGATCCATTTGGTGATGGCGGTGTCGGCGGGCCCGCCCGTCGGCGGGTTGTATTTAAATCCGCCATAGATCGGGGGATTATGGCTAGGCGTAATGACGATGCCATCGGATCGGCTTGGGTCGGCATCGCTCAATTTGGCATTATGGCTGAGTATGGCATGGCTGATGACGGGGGTTGGCGTATAGCCGTAGTGCCCTTTATCGATCCCGGCTTGGATGACGACTTCGACGTCGTTTGCCGCCAAAACTTCGATAGCCGTCACAAAAGCGGGCTCGCTGAGCGCATGGCTATCCATTCCCAAAAAGAGAGGTCCGTTGATGTTTTCTTTTTTTCGGTATTCGGCAACGGCTTGCGAGATGGCGACGATATGCATCTCGTTGAACGAACCGCGACTTGCGACGCCACGATGTCCACTCGTTCCGAACGAGACCCGACAAGAGGAATCGGTCATGTCGGGTTTGATCGCATAATAATCGGTGATGAGTCTTGCGACGTTAATTCTGTCGTCGAGATTGACCTTGTGACCTGCATTTTCGTGGATAGCCATAGATTGTTCCTTTAAGCAAAACAGCGCATCACAGCCGTTATGAAGCGAATCCAAAGACACCTATTCGGAGCCGTATTATAGTAGAGGAATTGAGAATGACAAATGCGATTTTTGAGGCGACATTTCGCCTGTACTTTCCTATATATATATAGATGGTTTGGTTGGGAGTGATGACACATGAAAAATGGAGAGAGGTAGACCATGATTCGAAGAGAAACGACATCGTATCGACAATTATTGCGTCGATTTGCCATTCTGAGCGCAGTAGCGCTTTGTTTCAATGCTTGCGAAGATAGCGCCATGACGTATCCCGATGTGAACGAACCTGGCGATTCCAATGGAGGTGACCCGTCTGACCCATCGAACCCCGATCCCGACAATGGCGACGACAAGCCAATCGAAAAATGTACCGATGAATGCTCGCAAGAGGGCAAAATGCGTTGCGATGCGCAGGGCGAATACGTTTGTGGCTATTTCGACAAAGATCCTTGTCTCGAATGGTCCGAGCCGACGCCATGCAAAGACGGTTGCCAAGGCGACCGGTGCAAATGCATCAGCGAGTGCTCGAAAGATGGCGAAATCGCATGCGATGGGACGATAGGCTATATGTTTTGCCAAGACGACGACGGCGATGGCTGTTTGCAGTGGACGACGACGACGTTTTGCGGCCCGGGGCAAGTCTGCGATTCGGAGCGCGGCGGTGGTTGCAAACCCGCTGCAACGGAGTCGTGTTCGAATGCTTGTGTTGACGGTAGCAGAGATTGCGACGGCAATGGCTGGCGCGAATGCAAAGATACGAATGGCGACGGCTGCACCGAATGGACAGAAGTCACGAACTGCAAAGGCGACGATGTTTGTAGCGGTGGGCAATGTACGCCGCCGCCAGCGACGTGTACCGATGCTTGCACGGCAGGGAGCAAAGATTGCGTTGGCAATGGCTGGCGCGAATGCAAAGATACGAACGGCGATGGCTGTACCGAATGGACAAATGCGACCGATTGCGGAAAGGGCAAAAAGTGCGATGGCGGTGCTTGCGTTGCCGCGTGTACCGATGCATGCGAAAAGGGCAAAAAGCGATGTTCGGGGAGCAAGATCCAAACGTGTGGCGATGCCAATGGCGACGGTTGCACCGAATGGACCGACGGTCAAGATTGTGAATTTGGCTGCAATGCTGGCGCATGTAAACCCAACCCCAATAGCTGGGTGCCGTCTTGCTCGGGTTCCAATTGCCCAATCGTCGTCACCGATTTTAAGAAAGTCATCGAAGGCAATACGCAAAATGGGTCGAATATCGTTTCGAAATATGCGGGCAAATGCGAAGGCGTGAACGAAGCAGGACCTGAACAACGCTATGTCTTCAAAGTCGACGAGCCCGGAACGGTCATCATCGGCACGACAGAGCCCAAAGGCGGCGACGTCGACGTCCACCTCCTCAAAGGACTCAAGGCGGAGGATTGCCTGGCGCGTGGCGATAAGGGGCTATCGTATCACGTCGATAAGGGGATTTATTATGCCGTCGTCGATACGTATACGAGCGCATCGAATGCGGGGAGCTACAAGCTCAAGATAACGTTTTTGCCCGATTCTGGAAAATGCGGCCTCGAAACAGGCATCATGGAGCGTCGCAATCAGCCTAGCCAACTTCAGATGCCGGCGACGGGTAAAGTCGTTCAAGAAGCGCATCTCGTCACCGATAACGACCAAAAGATGCACGGCGCGAATTGGTGGCCTTCGACGTCGACCCAAGGCATTGCCGAACACGTGGCCTATTCTCAAAAATGGACGGGCGTCAAATATGGCAACGATTGGTGCCCATCGGGCGAAGGCGGTTGCAAATTCGGACAAGGCTCGACTGGAAAAGCCGTACCTTGGAAAGCCGAGGCCTATTACGTTTGCATGTATTGGAAGAAGAAACCCGCCCCTGGCACGCGATTCCTCGTCGTCAATCCAGTCACGGGCAAAGCCGTCGTCACCGCTGCGGGCTACGAAACTGGGCCAGGCGATGGATCAAAAATCGGTGGCGCCGTCTACGAAGTCCATCAAAAACTCGGCACGACGCACAACGGCATACTCACTTTCGGGCAAATGCGTTCGCAAGGGCAAACATACGAATACGGCCCCATCGATTGTGAATAGTTATTCCTGCCTCTACGACGGGTAGAGGCGGAATGGAATAAAAGTCATAAAATTTAGATTTCAGTCTTTTTGCGTCGGGCTACGCCGATGGCGATTCCAAGCCCCAAGATAAACGCCAATGGCATTGGGGAGTGTTGCGATTTGAGCGGCGTGGCAGCGCAGTTGCTCGCCACTTTGCATGCCGACGCATTGGCGCACTGTGGATCATCGCAATCGACGAGTCCGTCGCCATTGTTATCGGTGCCGTCGTTGCATATTTCCTTCATGCAAATGGGCTTTGTCGCACATTGATTGTCTTGGCAGTCGATGAGCCCATTGCCATTGTTATCGACGCCGTCGTCGCATATTTCAATGGCACAATATTCCGACTTAAAACATTGTGGATCTTTGCAATCGATGAGTCCATTGCCGTTGTTATCGATGCCATCGTTGCAAATCTCGGGTTGGCATCGTTGGAGTTGACTGCAAAGTGGATCTTGGCAGTCGATGAGTCCATCGCCATTGTCATCGATTCCATTAAAACAATCTTCGGGTTGGCAATAGATCGATGCTTCGCACTGTGGATCTTTGCAATCGACGAGTTCGTTTCCGTTGTTATCGATGCCATCGTTGCAAATCTCGGGTTGGCAATAGAACGAATCTTTACATTGTGGATCTTTGCAATCGACGAGTCCGTTTGCGTTGTTATCGATGGCGTCGTTGCAAATCTCGGGTTGGCAATAGATCGATGCTTCGCACTGTGGATCTTTGCAATCGACGAGTTCATTACCGTTGTTATCGATGCCATCGTTGCAAATTTCGGGTTGGCAGAAGAGATCTTGTTGACATTGCGGATCTTTGCAATCGATGAGTCCATCGTCGTTATTATCGACGCCGTCGTCGCAAATCTCGTCGCGAATCGCCGTCCCCGTATTGGGCAAGATAAACGAACGGTAGTAATCGGTGACGTTTGTCATGGCTCCCCAGCCCTGGCAACCTTCTTCGCCCCAGCTCGTAATGCCGGCGACATAAGTCGTTCCATCGCGTTTTACAAAGAACGGCCCGCCCGAATCGCCACTACACGTATTGACGCTTTTGGTCCTCATGTGTGAGTAGATGAACCCTTGGGGTAAATCTGCACTTCTACAGTGCGAACTTTGCGTGCCCGATAGAGGGCAGACGGCAATGATGTCGTCGTCGGCTTTGTACTTGACACCTGAGGAATAATCGTTGTTGGGGTTGGTGAGTCCAAATCCGACGTGAGTGCCTTGAATTTTGTTTTGTTCGGCTTCTTTAGCCGTGAGTTGTAGAGAATCGGGGAGCGGCGCAACGGGAACAGCTACCGAGCTCGGAACGTGTTGCTTTAGCCGCAAGAGGGCAACGTCGTTTCTGATATCGCTCGGGTAACAGACGAAGTTCGGATGTGCGATAAATTCTGCAATTTCATATACCTTCTCGAGCGATTCGACCGAGTTCCCTATGCCAACGCGCATATAGGGACGCTCGGATGAAACGTTGTTCGATTCTCCCGTTCGGTGATCGATGCAGTCCGATATACAGTGACTTGCGGTTAAAACATAATTGGGGGCAATGAGCGTGCCCGTACACGAGGCGCTGCGCCTCGACCCATATTGGAGAAAAATCGAAACGGTCGAATTGTAATCTTTGCCCGATACGCGTTCACCGTTGATAATCGATTGCTTCGTCGTCATGAGCGATTCGACACCCGACACGTCGGCATCGTGCCCGTTGTTCTGGGCCTCGTTGCTACAAGCCGAAATCGACAGTGATAAAAGTGCGATAGTTCCCAATCCTAATATTTGGCGTCTCATAGATAATCTCGTTCGATAATCGTGATACTTCGCACAAACGGTTCATCGCATAAGATAAATCGCATTGCGCACATCCCCCCTACATACACGCACATAGACCGTGCGCGTATTGGGGAGATCATTGGAGCACAAAAAACGGGCGACGTAAAGTAGGACGCAAACAAAAAATACATCAAAACGTCGGGAGCGAAAATTTTATGCGCAATAAATTGGATTATTTGGTTTTTGTTCAGAAATGGTCGATTAATCTGAAAATTATTCCAACCCCACGGGGCGAATTGCTCATTCGATTTTCTAGAACATCGACGCGTTAGATCGCGTAAGGCGCGGATAGAGTCGCACGAGGATTTCGGCATCGAGTGCGGCGTATTCGAGTTGCATGCGCGACAAGGGGCGAGCCGACCAATTCGACGTTTGGCATTCTTTGCATAAGCCGCGCCCAAATACCCGTTCGCATAGCGACGTCAATTTGTGACCGCCGACGGCCTTCGATCCAAATATCGAACGACTCAACGACATCGTGTCGGTTATCGGCGCGATTTGAATGCCGTGTTGGGCGAGTACGCGTTTTTCGAACGAAGCATTGTGGATGACTTTGACGATGCCAGGGTGCGACATGACATGTGAAAGCCCTGTAATATCGAGGCAAAGCGGATCGATGAGGAATGTTTCGGATCGGCAACCGATTTGGATGAGTCGCAAGCTCTGATCGTAGAGCGTCGTTTCGACGTCGAGTCCGATATAGGGTTGCGTTAGGATAATGCCCATGGCGCGATTAAAATCGCGCGTATTATCGATATAATACCAAGGCAATTCCGTATGCAAATAGTCGTCGCTCGGGTGCCAAGGGCATGTCTCCGATCGCAACGCAATGTGTGAAAAGTCGCCATTTATCGCCGTTGTTCGGTCGATACCCGTATCCTTCGCGTTATCGATATCTTTCGTATTCATCGTTACCTCTTCTATGCATTTGTGCAAATCATCGTCTTTTGTTGTCGAATTATCTGTATTCATCGCCCGATTGTCTACGCATTTGCGCAACTCTATGGCGCATGTGAGTTTTGTATCATCTACATTTTGCAATAAATCGTCGATGGCTTTTTGGCAAGGCGAAGGCATAGATGTTTGCATTGCCTGTGTATTTTTGCGTTCTCTGATGGCTATGTCGATTTCATGCCATGCCGTATCGATATGGGCAATATCGCGGTTTGCATCGATATCGTCGCATAGATCGGTGATATCGTCGCATCGAACCGATCCATCGGATTCGTCGACGATAAATGTGCATATATCGCGTTTGAGCAAGCCATTCTGCATCGATTCGTATGCATCTTGTGCTTTTTGAGAAATCCAAGTTTGGGGCAAGATTTGCGCTTCCCAGCCCATGGGATGATATTTATCGAATTTCGTTCGGAGAGCTCGTTTGACGATATCGGGTAGATCGTCATGGGAAACGCGAGCGATACTGCGCATGAGAAGGCACACGAGCTTTGCCATATCGATGGCATTGGGCATTTGCAATGTATTCCAACGCAAATGGATGGCCAAATTGCCATAGCCGATTTCGACGCCGTATTCCGACAACAAACAATCGAGTATGATGGCACATAATGCGTGATGGCGTGCGCCCGAAAATGCCCATATATCGATGCAATCGCGGCGGGCAATGGCGAGTATTTGGCTGGCTGGCGTATGCCGAAAATAGGGCGCAAAGCGAGCGGTGATTTCTCGATACTTTTGCAATCCTGCATCGCATAAATCGATAGAATCGTGCTGCAAAGATGGATGGCGAATGATCGATTCGATGCATTGTGCTTCGCGATGTGTCAATTCGATGGGGAGTGCGTCGATCCAAAGGGGAAATTCAAACGACTGCGCCGGCTGGACGAGCCATGTATTGGGCCGCGGATGGATATACTTGCGATAGGCACTTTGTTGTGTGCGAAATAGCGCCGATGCCTCGAGATCGAAAAAAGAGCCAGCCACGCGCGTGATGCTTTCGCGATTTGGCGTCGTGATTTCGGCTTCGTGCCTGTATTGACACAATGGTGCAATCGCATGGAGATCGGCAACACCAGCAAAACATTTCTTCGATTCGGGGCGGAGGGTTATCGTCGCCATGCGATCGTCAAATGTGCGTTCGATCGCGATGAGTTTTCGATCGCGCCAGTCGTTCAGGATCGATTGGAGTATGGAATGTGCTCGCGATTTGGCATCTTCGCCTCGTGTATAGTGCCCATTTGCAACTCGAGTTGTGGATAAATTCCCCAATTCTGTGGAAAACTTTGCATCGCTTGTGGATAAATCTGTGGAATGATTCCACAGATTTGTGGATAAGTCTGTGGATTGTGTGGATAAATGATCTAATTCTGTGGATAACTTTGTGATATTTGCAACGATCTCATGCAATGCAAACAAGTCGATTTGATGATATTCCGATAACGTATTGAAAACAGTCCAAGCGATAAAAGGCACTTCGTCGATGGAATTGTCGTCGTTTTGGCGATTATCGTCGCTAGGAATCATGGCGCATAGCAGAGAAAACTCCGATTGGCAAAGCGTATAAACTTGGGTTTTAGAATGACCGGTTTTCGCCGATTGTGTCGTTTCTGTTTTTGTCGCCTTTGTCTTTTCGGGGCGTTCTATATCCATATAGATAGGCAAGGCGTGTATGGATGTGCCAAATGCATCGATGCCAATGACATGTGTTATCGGTTTGGGGAATGTCGAAAAATCCGAATCGGGCGACATGGCGAGGTATGATTTTGCCTTTTTATCGAAGTGTGGGTGGCTATCGATGGCGTCGAGTTGAACGGCTGGGCGATGGTGGACGCTAGCAGCATGTGCCAATAGGCGTAGCGTTTCGCAGTCGTTTGCATAAATATATGGCGTCGATCGCCGCAACCAATGCCAAAATTCATCGCTCGGGTAGGGAGCGCGTGTGGCGGCAATATCTTTTGCGCGACCGATATAATCGATTGCAATATGTGTAGGTGTAGGTGTTTGTATGTTATATTGGAGGACGTGCAAATCGTCATATAAACGGTGCAAGGCTCGATTCGAAGCGTTATCGAGAGATTCTATCGTTCCATATCCCCATGCGAAGACGACGCGATCGAAAGCGCGCCGATTCAAAGCATAAAACAGCATATTGGCGCTATAATCTTGGAATACGATTGGCGTGATCCATGCGATACACAGTGTATTTTGGGCGTTTTGACGCGTCGTTTGCAATCTGTCGAGTTCGGCATAAGTCGAAATTGCAGGCGGTGCGATATCGGTGCAATCGCCGTCGCTGAGTATGTCGTCGATGTGCTTGGCTAGGGCATGGCGAGCGATTTCGGTGGGAACGGCAAAAGTCAGCGTATAGGGGCTATATTGCAAACCGACGACGAGCGGGCTTAGCATTGCCTTTAAGTCATAGAGCTCGCTGCAGACGGCGATATGGCGATGTTGCGCCAAGCATTCGATGATTGTCGAAGCGATTTCTATATGGCGTTTGCTGTTCAAATCCGACACGATTACCTCCCTAGCGATGTGTCTCCTACGGATTCTCGGTCGTTTATGAAACAGTCGACGACTAAAATCAACGATCGAATCGGTGCAGCCGTCCTTTATCGCTCGAAGGGGAGCGATGGCTCGTCGGTTGAGAGAAAAACCGATTTGCACGATAATCTGGAATAATCTCGCGATGGCGTGCATTATGAATGCATGATGCCGAATGCATTGAATCGATTGATGAAATTGCACATGGCATAGATGATGTGCTTGAGCGTGGGATTGGTGTTGGATTGGGAACAAGAAAAAAATGAAAAACGAAAATAAAAATACTTGACATTAATAATCTGAATGATGACTATAGCAATTACATGGAAGAGCGATATCGCAAAGTCATAACGATGTCGTTTGAATTAAACTCTCGCTTATTGGAGGTTTTATGATGGATAATTTTGATAACGTTGATCAGATGCTTCAACAGCTCTATGAAAATGCCGTTTCGAAGAAATCGGAACTCGAAAGTGAGCTTCGCAAACTCGATGCGACGATCGAAAAACTCGGTGTATTGTATGGTGCGAAGACGTATACGAGCGACATGCTCAAATCGGCTGAGCCTGTTCGTCGTGGTCGCAAACCCGAACTCAACAAAGCGCCGCGCGTCGTCAAAGAAAAGAAAGTCAAAGAAGCATCGAGCAAAGAAGGCAAACGCCGTGTGAAACAAGGCGAAGTTCGTGAATCGTGCATGAATTTCTTGAGAGCTGCCACGCCCGATTCGCGTTCTGGTAGTGAAATTCTCGATTACCTCGTTCGCGAAGAAGGTTACACGCGTAACAACTCGCTTCGTTCGCGCGTCTATGCGCTTCTCGTCCAATGGGCCAATGATCCCGCGATTCCCATCCGTCGCACGGGCCGTGGCGTCTATACGATCGATGAATAATCTTTCGAAATCTATCCTCAATATATCTATTTGGTAAAACTCGTCGCGACAGGAGAAATGACGTGGGACAAATTTATGATAATGCCATGGTAATCGCGCAACGCATTCGCGAAAAATGTGACCGCAAAGTCGATCTTTGCGTCGTACTGGGGTCGGGGCTCGGCGCCTTCGTCGATGCACTCGATAACCAAGTCGTCATACCGTATTCGCAAATCGAAGGTTTCCCGTGCTCGAGTGTCCATGGACACGCTGGGAATTTGGTCTTCGGTCAATTAGACGGTAAAGACCTCGTCGTCATGCAAGGGCGCGTGCATTATTATGAATGCGGCGATCTCAAACGCGTGACGCTTCCGATTCGCATCTTGCATTGCCTCGGTTGCACGCGCATGATCGTGACAAATGCCGCAGGCGCAGCCAATGTCAATTTCAATGCTGGCGAACTCATGCTCATCACCGATCACATCAATATGTTGATGGCTGGTAGCCCTCTCGTCGGTTTGAACGAAGATGAATTCGGCGTCCGCTTCCCCGATATGAGCGAACCTTATAATCACGAAATGAGCGATATTTTGCGCAAAACGGCGCAAAAACTAGGCATTTTGCTTCGCGAAGGCGTCTATTGCGCTAGCCACGGCCCCGAATATGAAACACCCGCCGAAGTGCGCATGTTCCAAAAACTCGGTGCCGATGCCGTCGGTATGTCGACCGTTCCCGAAGTCGTCGTCGCCAATCACATGTTGATGAAAGTCGCCGGCGTCTCTTGCCTCACCAACAAAGCTTCGGGGCTCTCCGAAACTAAACTCACGCACGACGAAGTCATGGAATGCGGACGAAAAGTCGCCAAAGATTTCGTCAATCTATTGCGCGAAGGCGTTCGCCAAATGCTTTAATGCTCGATAGATAGCATAAAAAAGCTATAGGCGCTATCGTACTTGAGATTTCCACTTTGTAATGCATTTGTATATGTACGATACAGTGCAGTGAAATCGGTACTTTAGCGCCTTCTTTTATATTGCCCGTCGGTCGATAGAGAAAGCGTGCGTATGCGCGCAAGGGCGGCACGCCCGAGCACATAGCACGCTAGCACGGCGTATGCGCGCAAGGGCGGTACGCCCGAGCACATAGCCGTGCCAAGTTGCGCGTATTGGCTCTGCCAATAGCGCAACTGCCTGGCCGAAGGCCAGGCCAAAACGCCGTAGTTTCCGACGTAGTCGAAACTAGGCGTTCAAGAGCCGTAGTTTCCGACGTAGTCGAAACTAGGCGATTCAACATACAAAATGCAGAGTCGGTATGGCGATCGAATTGTATGCGCAATGCATAGATAAAATGTATAAGTCTATATGTATGTATAAGTGTATAAAGATATATGAGTGTTCGTGTTAATGCGATTTTGAAAGCGACAAATTGGCGCAGAATGCCGAAAAATGTAGCATTGAAAGGGGTTGCATTGTAGAGACGAATGGTTTGAGTCGATTGCAATGGAGCGGTCGGCGGTGGCGTGCGGATGGGCGAAGATGCATCGATTCAGTTGGATGATATTATTGGGACTCGTGGGCTGTGCAAGTCAGGCGCCCCAGATTCACCCGGAAGTGGCGCGTTTGGAGCGGTTTGTGGGCGATTTCCGCGCGGCTGTCGAGGCGGGCGATGCGGCGGCGTTATATGATATGATGGCGGCGGATGTGCGCGATGCCTATACAATCGATGAATTTCGCGACGATTTTCAACGACATCGGTCGTTATATATCGAGTATGGTGCGCGGTTGAGCGCGGCGTTAGAGGCGGGGGCGTATGACGTGCGCGCGCAGTATGCGGGGAATCCGTGTGGGCGCGGCGAACTCGTCGTGAGCGATATGCAATGGAAATGGGTGCAATTGCCCGATGTGCATACTTTCGACGATGTGGATGAACAAAAAAGACAACTCGCTTTGTTGATTCAAACGCAACGATTTAATTTGGCGCTTAGTGCGTATGCCGAGGCGCACCCCGAGTGGTCGGCGAGCGATCAGCGGAAACTAAGGCGGGCACTGGGTTTCGAGGCTTTGTCGCCCGATGATATAACATTTCGCGGCAACCATGCGTTGATTCAAATCGCCGATGTTGCCCAAATCGACATGGTTTGTACACCCCAAGGTTGGAGAGTCGATAAATGCATTTCATATCGCTCGACGAAATAGCGCATCGAGACGCCACGGCGGCGGCGCAACGGCGGTTATATGGCGGAAAAGCGTTAAATCTCGCAACGCTCATCGGGGCGGGATTTTGCGTGCCTGCCGGGTTTGTCATTTCGACCGATGTATTTCAAGCCGAAATGCATCGAAATATATGTGAAAGACCGGGCGAAGACGTCGTTTGTATCGCCGAAAGTGCGATATTTTCAAAGTCTTTTGAAAAGGCGCTGCGACGGGCACTTGCCGAGACGCCGGGGCGCACGTGGGCGGTGCGATCGAGCTCGACCGACGAAGATTCGCGGCAAAACTCGATGGCTGGAATGCAAGAAAGCGTCATTGGCGTGTCGTCGTATGACGATTGTTTGGCGGCGGTGAGGCGCGTATGGGCGAGTTTTTATGCGCGCGAACGATTATTATATCCGTCGAATGCAGATTTGACGGGCGAAGTGCCGGCGATGGCCGTCGTCATACAAGGATTTGTCGATTCCGAGTCGGCGGGCGTCGTATTTACGCACCATCCGTTTGTCGGATCGCGATGTATGCTCGTCAACGTTTCGCACGGGCAGGGGGCGGCTGTCGTCGATGGAAAGGCGGGCGAATCGATAACAGTCGATCGCTATCATGCCCAGAAAGATGCGGCGTCGGAATGTTTAACACCCGAACAAATCCGCGAACTCGTGCGCGTTGCCGCCGATATTGAATCGACGTTTGGGCGTGCACAAGATATCGAATTTTCGTTTGCACAAGGTCAACTTTTCATCTTGCAAGCGCGCGATATCGTCAAACGGGAGCGCGAAAAGAATACGATTTACTCCAATGTCAATGTTGGCGAGGCGCTTTCGGGCGTGTGTACGCCGATGACGTGGAGCGTCGGGATGATGTTTGCAAAACGCGGATTCGATACGATATTTTCGACGTTTGGATTGACGGCACCCGAGGGGTATTCGTATGTTTCGACGTTCTATGGGCATATTTATCTCAATATTTCGGAGATATTGAGCGTGGCATCGCAAGTGCCGTTTATCGATGCATCGACGCTTGCAAAGATAGGCGGTGTGAAATCGATCGACGATTATATTACGATGATCGAACCGATATCGGCGCGGCATTTCGTGCATCACTTGCCGCGTTCGATGGCGCGTCTTTGCAGCATGCAACGGCAATTGCGCCATATTAAAGAACGCGAAATTGCATTTTGTCGACATCGCGATGAACTGCGATCGTTCGATACGCGACATTGCTCGAAACGCGAATTATACGAGGCTTTTGCAAAGCTCGACGATGTCTTCTTCGATTGCGGTAACGATATGCTCGTGGCCGGAGCGAGTTTTTTGGCGTCGTATGTATTGTGCTCGTTGTTTTTAAATAAATGTCATGCTGCGAGTGATGAATCGCTCGAGTCGTATTTATTTAGTGGTTTGCTCGATGTGCGCAGTGCCGAGCCGGGGTTTGCGCTGCTCAATATGTCGAATGAAATCCGGAAACATCGCGATTTGAGCGATGCTTTCGTCGCCATGTTGTGGCAAAACGACGTCGCAGCGTTTCGCGCTCAGACCGAATCGCTCGACGGTGGCGCCGATTTTTGGCGCGATTTCGACGCTTTTATCCAAGCATACGGTGCGCGAGCAAATCAAGAAGCAGAACTCGCCAATGCTCGTTGGTGCGAAGATCCGACGTTCTTATTTCAAGTCATTACGACGCATATCACGGCGTGTGTCGCGCCCAATGCAATGGCGCAAAAAGCCCAAGTCGACGAGGCGGCAAACGAAAGACAGCTGCGCACCGACGAAATCGGTTCGACGTTGCCGTTTGCATTGCGACCGATATTCAAGAATTTGTTACATTGGGCGCAGAAAAATGCTCGCTTGCGCGAAAAATGGCGAGCTTATGTCGTCGATGTCCTCGGATTGTATCGATCTTTCTTGCGACAAACGGCACAACGCATGGTCGAAGACGGCACGATTTATGCGGTCGACGACGTTTTTTACTTGACTTATGAAGAATTGAAATCGTGGTTTTCGTCGCCCGCAAACTTGCGATATGCAAGGCTCTTCGTCGCATTCCGGCGGGCGCGGCACCAGGCCTATATGTCGGCTCGTGCATTGCCCGATACGTTTGTGACGCATCCGAACCGTTGCAACGAAGAAAAATGCCCAGCCGGATCGCGTATATTATATGGATTGCCGGCGTCGCCCGGATGCGTCCACTCGCGCGTGCGAGTTCTCGAGTCGTTGCAAGATGCTGGCGATTTGCAATATGGCGAAATACTCGTGACGCGGTCGACCGACGTCGGATGGACGCCGCTGTTTCTCGTCGCCTCGGCGATTTTGACCGAGCGCGGCGGACCGCTTTCGCACGCCTTCGTCGTCGCTCGCGAATACGGCGTGCCCGCCGTCGTCGCCATCCCAAACGTCACGCAAATTCTCAAAACGGGCGATGTCGTCACCGTTTCAGGGCAAAAGGGATTCGTCGCCGTCGAGTAGAGATTGGCGAAAGCTGGTTGCGGTTTTGGAGAAACGGGCGATGTCGTCACCGTTTCGGGGCAAAAGGGCTTCGTCGCCGTCGAGTAGAGATTGGCGAAAGCTGGCTGCGGTTTTGGAGAAACGGGCGATGTCGTCACCGTTTCGGGGCAAAAGGGCTTCGTCGCCGTCGAGTAGAGATTGGCGAAAGCTGGTTGCGGTTTTGGAGTAAAGGGAAAAATGGGGGCGTTGGGCGTCGTTGCGCCAGTTTGGTGATAATGAACGTTGCCAATGAGAAGTGAAATGGCGTAAAAAGCGCCCCGAAAAGGGGCGCAATAGGCTACGCCCTTGCGTTATATAGGAGTAACGAACAGTGAGTGAATTTTTGAATGGATTTAAGCGCACGCATACGTGCGGCGCACTTCGCGGTAGCGATATCGGCAAGACCGTTCGCCTCGTCGGTTGGGTTCAAGATTATCGCAATTTGGGCAGTTTTTTGTTTATCGTTTTGCGCGACCGATACGGCGTCACGCAGATCCATATCGATGCGGCGAGCCCGTTGTTCGAGCAAGCGCAGAAGATCCGCGCCGAATGGTGTATTGGCGTCGAAGGCGAAGTCATTTCGCGCGGCAAAGACGCCAATAAAAAGTTGGCTACGGGCGAAATCGAAGTCGAAGCTAAAGAATTGCGCGTATTTAACCGCGCCGAAACGACGCCATTTGCCATCCACGACAAATGCGATGCCGACGAAAAAATCCGCCTCAAATATCGCTACCTCGATTTGCGCCGCCCATGCCTCAACTACAATATTATTACGCGTAGCAAAGTGACGGGCATTATTCGTCGCGTGCTCGAATCGAAAGATTTCCTCGATCTCGAGACGCCAATCCTCGGCAAATCGACGCCCGAAGGCGCACGCGATTACTTGGTCCCGAGCCGCGTTCAGCCCGGGGCTTTCTATGCTTTGCCCCAATCGCCACAGCTCTTCAAACAGCTCTATATGGTGTCGGGATTCGACCGCTATTACCAAATCGCTCGATGCTTCCGCGACGAAGATTTGCGACTCGATCGCCAGCCCGAATTCACACAAATTGACATCGAAATGAGCTTTATCGAGCCCGAAGATATACAAAGCATTTGCGAAGAAATGATTTGCACGATCTTCAAAGAAATTCTCGATATCGATTTGCCGCGCCCGTTCAAGCGCATCACGTGGGACGATGCCATGAACCTCTACGGCGTCGATGCCCCCGATATCCGATTCGGCATGCTCCTCAACGACGTCACCGAAATCTTCCGCAACACTGAGTTCAAACTCTTCGCACAAGCGCTCGAACAAAAACAAGGCACGATTCGCGCCATCTGCGTCCCTGCCTCGGTCAAGATGAGCCGAAAAGACATCGAACAAGGCCTTGCCGACGTCGCCAAGACATACGGCGCTAAAGTACTCGCTTGGACAAAAGTCGCCAACGGTCAACTCGATGCCGGCATCGCAAAAAACCTCTCCGACGCCGAAAAAACGGCTCTCATCGAACAAATGAAGCCCGAAGACGGCGCCACGCTCCTCTTCGTCGCCGATAAACTCAACATCGCTCGAAACGCCCTTGGTCGCGTCCGAAAAGAAATCGCCGTCAAAAACAATTGGGTTCCAAAGACGATGTCGAAACCCGAAGACGTCGGTCTAACATGGGTCACCGATTTCCCCATGTTCGAGTGGAGCGATGAAGATAACCGCTGGTACGCCATGCATCACCCGTTCACGAGCCCACGCGCCAGCGATTGGCCCGCCTTCGAACGCGGCGATTTCGGGCAAGTCTACGCACAAGCCTACGACCTCGTCCTCAACGGAATCGAATTGGGCGGCGGCTCGATCCGTATCCATAATATAGACGTTCAAAAGAAAGTCTTCCGCGCACTCGGCATCGGCGACGAAGAAGCTCGCGCCAAATTCAGCTTCCTCCTCGACGCACTCTCGTTCGGCGCCCCTCCACACGGCGGCTTGGCATTCGGGCTCGACCGTATGATCATGTTGCTCACCGGCGCCGACTCGCTGCGAGACGTCATCGCCTTCCCAAAGACGAATAAAGCCGCCGATCTCATGACAGAAGCCCCGTCGACCGTCGATTCCAAACAACTCGACGAGCTCTGCATCGCGCACAAACTCCCCACCGAGGAATAAATAAGCCCGCCAAATAGCTCGATCGAGTCCGAGAAATGGCTCGTTCGAGCTCTGCATCGCGCACAAACTCCCCACCGAGGAATAAATAAGCCCGCCAAATAGCTCGATCGAGTCCGAGAAATAGCTCGATCGAGTCCGAGAAATGGCTCAATCCAACGCCATCCTGACAATTCGATGACAATCGCGTCCTAAACTCTACATCGACCAATGACCCGTTGCCATTGGCTAGAGCTATGGAGCGTCATCATGAAAACGGCTATCGTTCGAGTTCGTCAAAATCGTTGCGATCAATGGAATATCGATTCATCGCTTAAACGCGGTCTCGCACCGTTCGTCGGCAAAGCCCTCGTCCCCTTCGAAGTCATTCAAGGGCAAGCCGTCATGCCCGTGCGCCAAATGGCGCTTTGGGCCGCCATCGCCCGACGCTCCAACGACGACGTCGCCATCTTCGACGCCACGCGCGAATACCTCACGCTCTGGCAATACGAACGCGTCGTCTTCTTCATGGATGCATGTAACGCCTCCGAAACACTACGACACGCCAAAGCATGCCTCGAATCGGGCATCGAAGTCGCCATCGCAAGCGGCGCAAAAGACGTCTATCGCGCCAACGCAAAAGCCGATTACGCCAACGATATCGCTTGGATCGGACTCTCGCTCGACGACGCGCGCCATTTCTTCGCACAAAAATCAACAGAATCGACTTCGCAAAACGCCCCAGAATCGACTTCGCAAAGCGCCCCCGAATTGGGTTCGCCAAACGCCCCCGAGTGCCTCATTCCCGATTGGTGCGCCACGCCCATCGGCGACTACTGCCCCTATTTCGTTCCCATCTCACTCGCCTACGAAGCCGCCGGCAAACTCCACGCCCGTTCTCCCGAGTCCATCATCGACGAAATCCGACAACTCAAAAAGTTAGGCGTCCTCACCGAATCCAAAAAAGTCGTCTTCGACAGCCCATTCACATCGCAAGCACAAGCACACGAAGCCATCCTTAGGCTCGCTCTGCGACTCATCACCGAAGATATCGCCTGGGCCGCCTACCTCCCCGCACTCACCGACGGCCGCGACATCGCACGCCTACGCCGCGCCGGACTCTGCATGGCTTTCCTCGGCTCCTCCATGAACTTCCACGGACTCATGCACGACGGCATCGCACGAAATATCACCGCCGAAAGCATCAAAGCTTTCAAATCGCGCGGCATCATTGTAGGTGCTACACTTACACTCACCCCAAGCGGCGCCCCCACCGAAACATCGCCCTTCAAAGCCAACGACGTCAAACGCCTCATGTCGGCCGGCATCGACCTCCCCGAAATCGTCATCGACACGCCCTACCCCGAAACCGCCGCATTCGCCTCTCTCTGCGCCACCCACAGCATCACCTCGCTCGATTGGAACGACTACGATGGCTCGCACCTCGTCTACACCACACCCAACGCCGCCGCCACCGCCAACGCCATCGAAGCTGACTGCAAAGCCGCACGCCGCGACATCGCCTCCCCAATCGCCCTGGCCACGCGCCTCTTCAAACCGACTATCGCACTCGTCCAGCACTTCTTCAAATCCGCCCTCCCACTCCACGAGTCCATCGCCCTGCGATTCGCACTCGCCGCATCGGCCTACAAAAAAGCACAATCCACCGGCGCCACACCACTGCCCAGCCTCGACGGCGTCACACTCATCGGAAAATACGCCTAAACCAACCACGCGCCCATCGCCGCGCCCCGTCGCCCCCTGTGATCGACGCCTTTTGTCTCCGATGGCGAAGCTATTTCGCTTGTGCTCAATACGCTTCGCTCTCGCCCTATCTCGCCCTGCGGGCTCAATACGGGCTCTTGGCTCCGCCTATGTGCTCACTGCGTTGCGCGCATACGGCTCCGCTGGCGGGCTATGTGCTCGTGCCCTGCAGGGCACTTGCGCGCATACGCCCGCCTTTTGTTTTGGCATCGCAATGCCACATATCGTTTTTCTATCCATCGATCGCGCAATGCGATCGCATGAGCGAAAAAGAATTCTGCGAGAATAGCTTATTTCGCGCATATCGAGTATGAGAGCCCTGCAAAGCCGACCGATGGGCGATGGTGCCCAGAAATTGCGGTTTTCAGGAGGTTATATGATTACTTATGATGATGAATTGCAAACTCTACTCGACGAAGAAGAGGCGCGTCAGAAGTCCGTATTGCGTCTTATCCCAAGCGAAAATATCGTTTCCGATGGCGTGCGCGAAGCACTCGGATCGGTGTTAGTCAATAAGTATTCCGAGGGCTACCCTGGCAAGCGCTATTACCAAGGGCAAGCAGTGCTCGACAAAGTCGAGCGTTTGGCGCAATCGCGAGCAAAGGCGCTTTTTGGTGCCGAGCACGCCAATGTACAGAGTTATAGCGGTTCGCCTGCCAATATGGCTGTCTACATGGCGCTATGTGCCCCCGGCGACACGATCATCGGTCTCGGTCTCAACTCTGGCGGTCATCTGACGCATGGACGAAACGTCAATTTCTCGGGAAAATTGTACAATGCCCAACCGATCGAAGTGAATCCCGAGACCGAAGCCCTCGACTACGATGAAATCGAGCGCCAATGTATCGAGGCCAAGCCAAAAGTCATGTTCATCGGGACGACGTCGTATTCGCGAGCCTTTGATTTTGCTCGCCTTCGCGATATTGCCGATAAATGTGGAGCTTATTTAGTCGCCGACATTGCCCACGTCGCAGGGCTCGTCGCCGCCGGCGTCTACCCGAGCCCCGTTCCCTATGCCGATGCCGTGACGATGACGACGCACAAGACGTTGCGCGGACCGCGCGGCGGGATGATACTTTGCAAAGAAAAACATGCAAAGGCGATCGATCGCACCGTGTTCCCCGGCATTCAAGGCGGGCCACACATGAACCAAGTCGCCGCACTCGCCGTCGCGCTCAAAGAAGCGGCGACCGACGATTTCAAAGCTTATAGCCGACAGATCGTCGACAATGCGCAATGTTTGGCGCAATGTCTCGTCGATCGCGGGTTGCGAATCGTCAGCGGTGGTACAGATTGCCATTTAATGGTCGTCGATTTGCGAGCCAAATCGGTCGACGGAAAAACGGCGGCAATTGCCCTCGAAGAATCGGGGATCGTGTGCAATTTCAATGCAATACCCTACGACCCGAATCCGCCCATGCGCCCGAGTGGCATTCGATTGGGCACGCCATCGATCACGACGCGCGGACTCAAAACCGAACACATGCCACAAGTCGCCGATTGGATCGTCCGCGTCTTAGACCATATCGACGATCCATCGATTCGCGCGGGCATTGCCGATGAAGTGCGCCAATTCTTGGCGCAGTTCCCATACAATCATTAAATCACGACTCACGCGTGTCGCGCTTGTGCGTTCCATTCGTCCCAAGCCATCGAGCAACCTTTCGGGACGGCGCTGGGCGCGCGCCCTCGGAGTCGCAAACCGTATTTGGGGAATCCTACGGTCGCGCGTCGGACGTCGGGCGGAAGCTCGACCAAAGTGCCGACATCGCCGGTGAGTATATAGGCGGCGCTATCGAGGTTGCATAGATCGAAGAATGCGATTTGCCCTTCGTGACCCGGCAAGACGGGAGCCATCGTTTCGGGGTTGAAGAGCATGCATTTCATCCAGCCGGGGAAGATATAGAGGCATTCATCGGGGCATGTCGTTCGGTTGTTGAGTGCACAAATTTCGTAGCCTTGGCTAGAGAGTTCGCACATGCCGTATTCGCCATAGATGTGCCCGATCTCGATGCCGAGTTTGTCGCACAACGCTTGTCGAAGTTCGGCTTTGGGGATTTCGCGCGTTCGCCCCTTATATCCGCCCGTTTCGAGTAGGCAAGACCCCGGAGCGCAGTGGATGGGGGCGATGTGCGATGATTCGATCCAATCGAGCAATTCGACGTAGGCAAAGGCTGGCCCGAAGATGTGGACGGCGACGCCGTCGCGCTCGGCGTCTCGCAACGCTGCGACAAAACTTTTGCAATCGAGTCCGCGATCGAAATCGAAGAAGAAACCTGATCCCTCCGCGCCATAGTTTTGTACGAATTGCGTTATCATATAACCGAGCGACGAATGCGGATTCGATTCATACGACGGCATGAGCGATAAGAAACGCATGCCTTTGGGCATGAGCCGAGATATATATAATGTAAAAGTATATATCAAAGCGCGTTGTAATAATCCCGTATCGCGAAATCGATGTATACTTTTCACGCCCTCGGTCGTGCCACTCGACCGAAATTCTGCAACGGTTTGTTCTTGCCCAAATGGGCATATATCGGCGCGTTTAAAACTTTCGACGGGCAGGGGCGGATAAGAAAGTATCGACGTTCCGCGTTCTGTACATCGTTGTAAACTACAATATCGCCCGTAGCGCGGGTGATTGAGCCGTTGATATTCGAGCACGTCGACTAAGAGTTCGCCCATCTTGGGCTCTTGATCGATGGGCATCGCCGACGAACCCCACTGAAAGTATGAAAATAAATAATCCGATATCCTTTTGCTCAATTCCGAGCGCAATGCTTCGTCTACCATTATATAATAATCCCCATGCAATGATCGATTTCGTGTTGTATAATTTGGGCTATCCAACCTTCAAAGAAACCCGAACGACGCCGAAACTGTGCGTCGTAATAGCGCAAGCGTATCGTCTTATAACGCTTCGTTTTGCGTTCGCCGCTAAGCGACAAACAGCCTTCTTTCGCATCGTAAGCGCCCGATTTCTTGATGATTTGAGGGTTATACATGACGTATTCGACGCCTTCATCGGCGACGGCAATGATACACTTTCGTATGCCGATCATATTCGCCGCAAGCCCGACGCATGCGTCTTTGTGGGCGCGTAGTGTATCGAGTAAATCTGCCCCGATTTCCAAGTCATCGGCCGTCGCAGGGGCGCTGGGAATGGCCAAAAAAGACTCATCTCGTATGATTTCTCTTATCATCATTCAATCCATCACAGACAATTTTCAATCTTTCAATCTTCGCCCAATTCGTCTTCTTCGTCGAAGACGATGTCGTCGCGTTTCTCAGCGAGGGCAAGGGCTAGAGGGCATCGATCCAAATCGATATCGGCATCTCGGCGGTATCGATTGAGCAGTGCAATCGATTGTTGAGCGAGTTGTCGCCGCACCATGCGCCGCCGATCGTTGCCGCGTTCGATATACATCTCGTCGTAATTCGTCGTACAATGGCGCATCCATGCGATGACAGCCGCTCGGGCGCGTTCTTCGATCGATATGCGTTGGGTGCGCGCGACCGTGCCACTGCCCACGACAGTCGCAAACGACGTGACGCGTTTGGCGAGCTTTTGGGCAATGGCATGGTAACGCGGGGCGAAATCGAGCCATGCCAGAAGCGTTTGTTCGAAGTCGACTTCGTATTGCGCTTGTTTTCGTTCGCGGTAGGCCCGACCCGTGGCGAGTCGTTTGGCGTAATCGGGCGATTGCCGTTCGGTGGCGAGTTCGCGGCGAAGTCGATCGACCGTTTGTGCCGGCGCACAAAGCCCGACGTTTGTCGGCTTTCCGCGATACATGCCCTTGATAACCCAATATTCGCCGGCAGACTTCACACGACGCGTGAGCGCGGCATCGCCAGCCTCGACGACGATCCAACCATCGGGCAATGTGATGGCCTTATTGTCGTGCGTAAAATGCGATTTACCTACGCGGTATACCGCGAATTCACCTTCTTTCGATTCGCTATGCGCCATTTCGCCGCTCCGATTAACCGACGTAAGACAGCGGCTTGGGATAGATAAAGTCTTCGACGAACTTCTGGCATCGTGCCGAATCCATCGGTTGCGACGAAACGAGGCAAAGCGTGTGATACATTGGCGTTTTCCAATAGCCCGGGTTTGTATAGCTAAAGTCGTTAAACGTCATGCCATTGCGGCAATAGAAGGCGACGCGGCGCCGCGTGATGTCGTCGACGGGCTCTTCGACTTCGAGCACGACATTGGGATAGGATTTCAAAAACTCCGCGAGGATTTGGGCCCCAACCCCGGCATTTCGATGCGTTTTGGCTACGGCAAAATGTTCGAGATAGGCGAAGCCATCCATCACCCAATACCAAACTAAACCCATCGCCGCGCCTGAGGCATCGCGAATCGTATAGGGCGTAAAACTGGGCTCCACCCGACACATCGTTTCGTAAGCTTCGATCGCTCGTCGTTCATGCTCGGGGAACGAATACATATAGATATCCCACGTTTCGCGAAGCTGCGCCATCTTCTCTTCGATGGTATGGGGAACGTTCTCTAAACTGAAATAAGACATACCGAATACTCTATTCAAAAGGTACTTCATATCGCCCAAGCTATCGGGTCGCCTTGCCCAAGCTATCGGGTCGCCTTGCCCAAGCTATCGGGTTCGATGGCTCATGTATCGGGCACATCGCCCTATGCTATGGGGGCGGCGCGATCGGCGACCATCGCCGAGCGCGCCGCCCCCATAGCATATTTTTGCGCAATGTCGATATTTAGTTTCTGATG
>SFMP01000078.1 GCA_004554395.1 Myxococcales bacterium
ACTTTCGCATCTTCCGAAGATGTTTCTTCGGCTTTCGCATCTTCCGAAGATGTTTCTTCGGCTTTCGCCGCATCCGAAGATGTTTCTTCGGCTTTCGCATCTTCCGAAGATGTTTCTTCGGCTTTCGCATCTTCCGAAGATGTTTCTTCGGCTTTCGCCGCATCCGAAGATTTTTCGTCTTTAGCGACATCCGACGGCGATTCCAAGCCTTCCGACGATTTCGGCGATTCGCTAGCGATTTTTGCCGTCTCGGGTGCTTTTTCGTCGCGATGGATCAACAAATCGATGACCAAGAACACGACGCCGCACGTCACAAAGACGTCGGCGATGTTAAACGTCGGCCAATATTTATCGCCGATGTGCCACGATATAAAATCGATGACATAGCCATAGCGAAAACGATCGATGATATTGCCAGCGGCGCCACCCAATACGCAACCTAGCGTAATGATGAGCATGCGTTGTTTGGGCCAGGCACTACGAGCGATAAAAGCTAGCAACAAGATGACCGCCAAAACGCCGGTGACGCCAAAAAAAATAGTGCGGAATTTTTCGGGCTTATCGGCCATAAAACTCCACGCTGCGCCGGGATTGCGAGCATATTGATAATCGTAATAGCCGGGGATGACCGTAATCGAGGCATGCCCTAGGTCGATTTTATCGCCACTGCGAACGATATCGCTCCCCGACAAAGGCGCTCCGTCTTTCTGCGCCATCGCCACCATTCGGCGCTGTTCCGATTCGTCGTTCTTCGGATACCGCTTCGCGATATACTCCGACAAAGGCAATTCGCCTGCATCGGCACTCACCGTCACCGTCGCCACGTGGTCGGCATAGCGCATCGAAGCGAGGTTGTCTTCGGCCCAATTCTTCGTCCATTGGTCCAAAAATACGGCAAATAAAATGATAAATCCGACGACGATAAATTTTGTAATTCGACTTGGCATGAATGCTCCGCGTTCCCTATGCCAAATGCGATCTGGCATAGCCTATATTTCAAAAAATCTTGACCTCAAAATCCCCCATTTTCCTAGCCTCTACTCGCCTCGGCCAGCTTCGCCCAGAAAATGCCACCCAAATACGACAAAACGCCGATTTTTCGCAACCTCCATTCCCGCCTAACACTCGCTCGATTTCCGAAACTGACCAGGCGTTGAAAAATCGAACGGCTGTGGCGTCGCAAAATCTTCGATGCGAATGTAGCGCGGTTCGAGCGATTCGAGCGATTGATCGGGGAGCTTGTCTTCGTAAGCCTCGACCATGTTGAGCCCAAGCGATGCCGCGCTCGGCGCTGCATACCGACAGCACAGACTCGGATTGATCTTCGTCAAACAATCGCCATAGTGCGGGAATGCCGTCCCGATGCAGAAAATGGGCATATCGGGGAACATCTTCAACGTCAACTCCCCAAACGCCTCGGGGCGGAGCAACAACTCATCGGTGATCTGCTCACAACGCCCATCGACTTCGCGATAAAACGACGCATAGATTTCGCCGCGACGCGCATCGATACAAGCCGCCGTGACGCAAAACGGCGCTACAGCCGTTCGAGCGATGGCGTCGAGCGACGACAAACCATAAAGCGGTCGATCGAGCGTGAGCGCAAACGATTTCAACATCGCCATCGATACGCGAACGCCCGTAAATGCCCCCGGGCCGCGCGATACGACGAAACGATCGATATCGCCAATGCGCAATTCACACTGCGAAAGCGCAGCATCGACGAGCGATAAAAGCCCTGGGCCTTCTTTCGACTCGCGATTTGCCAATGCTTCGAATACCACGCGCGATCCGCGCAATATCGCCAACGATTGCGTCGGCGTTGCGGTGTCTATCGCCAAAATCAATGATTCAGACGCTTTCTTCATAAATATAATTTTAACTCCATTCGTTTATATATTCCCGACTCGATTTCAATATCGATATCGAAAATATGCCCACGTCGAGCGTGGGAACATACATGACATTTCAATCATCAAGAGAAGAACAAATTCCACAATCGTTCGATATCGTTCTTAAACGCCAACATTAACAATAATAATACGAGCGCTAAACCGATATAGGCGATCATCTGGCGCGTCCGCATGCTCAACGGTCCGCGTTTGACGGCTTCGACGAATAAAATGGCGAGTTTTCCACCGTCGAACAGGGGAATGGGGATCAAATTCAAGATGCCGAGATTTATCGATATAATCGCCATCATGCGCAAAAACGAATCTATCCCTTCTTGGCCGGCTTTCGACGCCATGTGCCCGATCAATATGGGGCCACCGAGCGATTTCGTCGACACCTGCCCTTGGAACATCCGCACGATCGAGACGACGAGCATCGTCGATGCTTTCACCGTCATTTCGACCGATGTCGATGCCGCAAACGATATCCGTTCGCCGACTGTCTTTGTCAATTTCTCGGGCATGACATACGTCGTGCGGTGATAAAATCCCGAATAGATTATCGGATACTCTTCCTGAAATTCCCCCGTTATCGTCAATTTCTCGAGCTGTAAAGTCGTCGTAAATTCCTTGCCATCTCGCAAAACAGTCAAAGTATGCGGATTTTCCCAATCGTTTTGCAACTTGGCCGTCATCGAATGGAAGACGTTGACCGATTCGCCATCGAGGGCAACGACGCGATCGCCGCGCTCGAGCCCGGCTCGCGATGCCGGCGAATTGTCGTCGATATCCGACAAATACATATTGCCGCTTGCTATGCCTAGCGATTGCGCTGTCGTATAATTCCCCGGTATCGTCACATCGATTGGCGCCAATACGTAAACGCGCCCATAGGGCACGTCTAAAAGCACGGGGCGCAATACGCCGATTTGCAACGCGTCGGCCGTATTATGGCGCAATTCTCGCTCTACATCGACATACGTCCGAACGCTTTTGCCGTTGATCGATACGATTTCATCGAACGTTTGCAATCCGTATAACGCCGCGGGAACTTGAGAGTTCACGATCCCTATCACCGACGACGCCATATCGACCGAGACGCCGATACGCCCAACGTTCTCGCGCATGATATCCATCGCATCGCGCCGCGTCTCTTCTTGCGGCGTTATCGTCACCGTGCGAGTTTCGCCGTCGCGAACGAGTGTAAACTCTACCGCTTCGCCGGCGCGACGCGATACGAGTTTGCGCATCGGCGTCCAATATTTCACCGGTTCCCCGTCGATCGCCGTTATCAAATCGCCCGATTCCAATACGCCTACTGCAGGCGAGTTATCGAAAATTTGACCAATTTGCGACGGATAGTCGTCGGTCACGGTTGCAAAATAACATGCAAATAATATCGGTATCGGAAACAATAAATTAAACAACGGGCCCGCGAGGTTGATTATCGCCTTTTGCCATATAGGTTTATTATTATAAGCCCGTTCATAGTCGGGATCGGCTTTATCGGTCACTTCTTCGAATTCCGTACCATACATCGATACGTATCCGCCAAGCGGTAATAAACGAACATCCCAACTCGTATCGCCGCGCTTAAATCCAAATAACCGCGGTCCAAACCCTATCGAAAACGATAATACTTTGACTTTGAAAAATCGCGCCGCAATGTAATGTCCAAATTCATGAACAAATACGAGTACGCCGATGAGAATGACAATATATATTACTGCCATGTACGATTCCTACTCCGACATATACGTCGCAAAGATATAAACCCACGGTGCCGCAAAGATGAGTGCATCGACCCGATCGAGCAATCCACCGTGCCCAGGGATCAAATGACCCGAATCTTTCACGCCACAGCTGCGCTTGACGAGCGATTCCGACAAATCGCCCATTTGAGCCAAAAAGTTTGCGACGACGACGAGAACGATGACCGATAGCAGCGACAAATCGGGGAACGCGATATAGCGTGCGACAAATGCCGCGACGAGTGCCGCACCAAACCCACCAACGGCCCCCTCGATCGTCTTCTTCGGGCTCAATACGGGCGCCAATTTGTGCTTTCCAAACGCTCGGCCGGCAAAATATGCCCCCGTGTCCGATAGCCACGTCATTGCCATGAGCGTAAATATCCAAGCATTCGCATCGTCGCCCAAATCGCGCTTGATCAGGGCTAAGAACAAAAACGTCATCCCGACATAGCAACTGCAACTCAGCGTCGAGGCTATGACGTTCGAAGCGCGTTCGATCACGCGCGGACGAAAACAATTGAGCAAAAATGCGCCCCATACGAGAACGGAAAAACTACCCAATATCGCTAACCAATCGTACGACGTTTCGATCGGCGCTCCTTCGCCCGCAAACAGATATACCGCTACGCAAGGAATGAGCGAAAGCACCACGCTTGCCACGCGCGTCTTCATCGACTCGAGACCATTCGTCATCTTCATGTACTCGAGCCCGCCCAAAAACGTCGCGACGACGATAAATCCTGCCCATGCCCACGCATCGCCAAAGACGATCAAGCAGATCAATAACGGCAACAAGACGACCGACGTTGCCACGCGCACCAATAAATTTGAACGCTTCTTTGGCTCTTTCTCTGTGGCTTCTACTTTCTTCGTTTCTTCCATCTGTTTTCCAATTGTTCCTAAAGTCTCTATCGAAATGCTATGTGCGTCTACATCCTACAAGACCGCCCATGTCCTGCGATTTCTCAAACGCCTATTGCGTAGGCTCCGAGCGCGATACGACGCGACTTTTTCGCGACGTCAATTCCAAGACCGTGTCTATCACATTGGACACATCGATTAAAGGATTCCCGTCTTTCGACGCCGATTTATCGTCGTTTTTGGCTCTTTCATCTTCGATCTTCACACAACTATCGCGCAGTAAATCGATGCAATACGGGCATGCGCTCACTATCTTCTTCGCACCACCAGCTCGCAGTTCCCGTGCTCGCATCAATCCGATGCGATTTTCGTCGCGAATGAAAAACTGCCCACCGCCTCCACCGCAACAATGCGATTGCGTCACATCCGAATCGATGCACGTTATCCCAAGTTGCTTCAAAAACTTCAATATCGGGCGCGGATCGGCGTTCTTCGACAATCCACAAGGCAAATGCATGACGACTTCGTCGAGCCTTTTTTCCTTTGCCTTTTGGGTATCGACGCGAATCAAGCCAGCCATGGCGTGTTGCGCCAAAAATTCGAGCAAATGCATGGCGCGTAACCGCGAGCCTTCGCGCGCATAATCGTGCGAAAGCGTTTGAGCGCAATGCGGGCACATCGTCAAGATGACGTCGTGAGGCGTTCGGGCGATTTCGGCACAATTTGCCTCCATACATGCCACAAAAGCGGGCTCATTGCCCAGTTTCCGTAGCGGTTCGCCACAGCACATTTCGCGTTCCAAGCGCACGACTTCGTACCCTTGTGCGACGAGCCAATCGATCGCCAATCCGAGCGATTTCCGTGCTTTCACGTCGTATGACGAAAAACACCCTGCGAAGATGAGGATGCGACGCACCGATGCCATATCGCAAACCGCATTCATCGACGCATTCCCAGCCCCCGATTCTACGCCGCAGGCGACGTCTTTGGCCCAATCCATGCGATTCGACCGCGGGTATCCCCACGGATTCCCCGATCTTTCAAAATTCCCAAAGACTTTGTGGCATGCCTCGGGAATCGATCCCGTTTCGGATTCGTGTGTCATCGCGCCGCGGCGCAAATCGACGATGCGCGCCACATGCTCGACGCCAATGGCACAAGCCCGATCGCAAGCCCCGCACTGCGTGCAAGCAAACAGCTCCGAAAGCGAAACGCTCTCTCCCACGACGACTTTTGCCCCGTCGCCCTGGCGATTGGCGCACATCTTGCGTAGCGATAAGACCGTCTCAAATGGTCCTTTCACGTCGTCGATCTGTGCGGCGACCATGGGGCAAACGAGCGAGCAACGCATGCATTGTGTGCAAGCCATCGCCTCGAGGCGCAATTTGCGCGTCGTATCGCGCCAACGCACAACCCCATAAGACGGCCATTCCGATTCCGCGACGTCGGCTTCGATGGCCGATTCTAGGGCCGATTCATACGCCGAAATATCGGGCGTCGTCGCGCCAATTATCCCATCGCCCGCGTCGTCGTAACGCCGATATTGCGAAAAGATCGCCGGAAATGCCAAAAATATATGTAAATGTTTCCCGCGCGGTATCCACACCAAGAAAAAGCTTATACACAATATATGCACGCCCATCGCAATATGGCGCACGGTCTCGGCATCACTCCCCCATAAATGCCCCAATGCCCCCGTCACGGGCAAACCCGCCGACGACATATTGCCCTGCGATATCAAACACGATACCGATGCGATATGCGATGACAATATCAATCCTATACAAACCAATATGATATATGCATCGATCGATGCATAAACGCGCTTGCGACATACCATCCGCCGAACCGATAAGACGACGACGGCCACGATCCCGAGCCACGCAAAATACGTTTGTATCCATATATTGATTTGCGCTAGCGATTCCCCGATCAAGTGCGACCAATTCCAATCGGGATATATACACTGCACGAGAAGTTCAAAACTCCCCGATAAAAACACGACAAATGCATAAAATATGACGGCGTGAAACCATCCCCACCATCGCTCCCGGATCCGACCTTGCCCAAAAGCGACTGCCAATGTATGTTTCAAACGAAACCATGCGTGATCGTCTCGATGGCTCGGTTTTCCGCCCCATATATGCGCGATACATATACCCATTTCGACGAAAAACACGACGCTTGCGACGATTGCAATCCAAAAAAATGCGATCATTTCTTCCCAGACTCTGCCTTCTCGACGATGCGTTTTGCCTCGCGATGATGTCGATTCTTTTCGAGCACCTTCCGCGCCCAATGCGCCGCTTGCGCATCATTTCCCAATTCCAGCGCATACTTTGCTTGGCTCAAATCGTAAGCAATTTGCCACGCCGTCGAGCTCTTCCGATACCGATACACCTCGAGCAACAATGCATCGACCTTTTCGCGATATGCATCGCGTCCCAATGCCATGCCATACCATACGACGCAATGTAAATAATAGCGCCAATACATCGGATTATCTTCAAACTTCTTACGCCCCGCCTCCATAAATGCTATCATCTCTATATATTGTTTTTTTAATATATACAAATCAGCTTTCATCTTATAAACTTCAAAATCATCAAAATACGACGACAATTGCTCGATAATACTTTCAATAATATCGACCTCTCCAAGGCTCATATAGAGGTCAAAAGCGAGTTTAAGACGCTTTGGGTTATCTTCAATTGCCGAAATATGCGATTCAACATTGCCATATTTTCCAAGTTTCAACAATTCTCGCACAAAAGCTCTTTGCGCCGTCCACGTTTCGGGCATGACTTGCACCGATTCGGGCAAATAAACGTATTCCCCCATCGCCAGCGATGCAGCTTTTGGGTTTTCTTGGGCAACGGTCAAATACGACTTTGCAGCGCAATCGAAATCGCCCAATCCTTCGCACACTTTGCCAAGCGCCAAGCGCGGCACTTGTTCGTGCGGGGCGCGCTCGATCGCCGATTCAAACCAACGACGCGCCACTGCCCACTGCGCTTTGCGCTTGGGCGACTCGAGTCGCTCACTCCGTCGCACGATCGATCGCCCCACGTCAGTCCTCACCCCATCCGAACAAACGGCGACGCGAAGCGATTGCGCCACGCGTTCGGCGCCGTCTTTCACACCGCCCAATGCATCTGCCGTCCGATCCAAATACAACCCCGTTTGCCCCTCGACCGCCGCGCCTATGTGAAACAAACACGGCACAAAGGCGGCACACAACACGCCCCCCAATCCGCAGACTGCCACCGATTCCCGATGCGATTTCAACCATGCCATCGCCCGATTCGATGCGACCTTGTCACGGCTTGCCGGCAATTCTCGCGATATCCGCTCGAGCGTTTGCGACGACTGCGACAGCGACTGCATCGTTTCGCCGTCCAATACCCCCACTTTCCCATATCGCCAGCGATTCATCCGCGCCTCGACGACGCCTGCCGTCGCAAAAAAGATAAAGCCAACCGTCCAATATCGAAGGCCAAAATCGAAAACGTTCTGTAGCGCAATCCCAAATAATCCACACAATAGCCCTACGACTAATGCCTGCTCCTTCGATGCGCGTAGATATACCCTACCCCAACGAATAAACGCCGCCGCAAATAATGCGATCAACAAAATGCCAAACACGACGCCATATTCGACGATCCATTCGAAGTATTCGTTTTCGGCATGGCGCAATCGCTTCGAAAACCAAAAACTCTGATACGCTGGGTAGACATCGCCAAACGCCGACCGCCCCACGCCCATCGGCCAATCGCGCACCATATTCGCCACATCGCCATAAATCTGCGTCTTCGATTGCAATCCGACGTGATACGGCTCCGACGTCTCAAACGACAACGACGTCTCTTCGATTTCGCCCTTTATCGCACCTATCGACGACGCCGATACGATCGTCGCAAGACCTATCACGACGCAAACCGATATCAACACTGCAGCCGTCGCCAGCTTTTGTGCGCCGCGGCTACGGCGCCACAATATCGCCGCCAACACGATATGCGCACATAACCACGCAAACAACGCCCCTCGGCTCTGCAACAAGACCAAACACACGCCAAATAAGGCATAAAACGACATCCATATTCCGCGGCGTAGCCATGCATCCTTGTGCCGCGTTGTCAAAATACCGCCGAGCGACGCCAGCGATAACAGCACGAAGACGCCCGAAACGTGGTTCTCGTTAATCCCAAGCCCCAAGCGCATAAACGCCGTTGCCCCGCCTGCCCCAAGCGATACATCGACCCCAATTCGAGAAAAGATGAGCCATATTCCCCATATACAACCCACCGTCACGATCGACCGGCTAAACCATTTCACAAATCGGTGCGATTCACCCAACCGCAATCCGATAAAATAAATCGCAAAAAATCCACACAAATGCCAAAGCGCGTAATACGTGCGCCCAAGCGATGCCGTCAAATACCCCCAGCCATCGCCCGTGCCCAATAGCTCGGCCGCCTCACCATAAACTTTGGCATGCTCGGGCGATATCGCCCCCAAAACACCTGCGCTCAGCGGCACGACCGATAAAAGCGTCAACACCATCGACGCCACCAAACCTATACCGACGAGCCCAATCCCGCGATACGGCGCCAACCACGACATATCGCGCCCTAGCGGCATGCGACGGCGACGCAAATCACACCATACGACGCCAAAAAACATGACTATCGACAATAGCGTCAAGATGAGCGACGATCCCCAATGTATGCCACCACTCAACGCCCATAGCGCAACCGGTATTAAAAATATCATATATACGAGATTGCGCATTATTCTGCCTCGATAACACCGTCAAATCTCAATTCACGGGGCCATACATTATATATAATATCGAAATAATCAAATCGCTTTCCAGGCAATATATCTTGCGAAAAATCTATATCTTCATCGATTTCAACATCGTGGCATTCGACGATTTCGAGGCACAACTTTGCATCGATATCGTTGCCGGCACAGCCGCTGCGCCCTATCGTCGTCTCGGCTTCGACTTGCATACCTACCTCGACAAACGACGTCGATAAACTCATATATCGACTATATAATCCATCGTGATGCGCGACGACGACGTATTTTCCTCGCTCTGCATCGTCGCCTACCGCCACGACGCGCCCGCGCATAATCGGATACACGGGCGTTCCCATCGGTACGCCAAACGTCACGACGCCCGCACCCTGCTCTATCGAATACTGATTCGCATAACTCAACGGCGGAACGCCGATTTCG
Source organism: Myxococcales bacterium (assembly GCA_004554395.1). GTDB lineage: Bacteria > Myxococcota_A > Bradymonadia > UBA4248 > UBA4248 > UBA4248. The sequence goes on from SFMP01000078.1 coordinate 9,752, forward strand.
ACCGACAAACCAAACAAATCCCCAAGCCAAACTTGCATCAATGCATTCATCTGCACGAGCGGCGGCGCATAATAATCGACATATCGACGCCACGGTTGCATGCGCATCGCTCGAAAATCTTCGCTCTGCAACTGCACCACGCAAACGCCATACTCATCGACGACGTCGACGCGCCTATCGCGCCCATGAACCACGAATTTCACATCACTAGCCGACGCCTCGCGCAATCGACGCAAAGTCGTCGTCACCCACGCCCGACGATTCCTCTGATCCGCAAACCGCGCCAACGGCAAACTACAATCCGCCGATACGACCACATCGCCACGGATCTGCGCCGCTAACGCTCGACCCCATGCGCGAAACGCCGCTCGAGCTCGCCGGCGTATCACATCACCCGTGGCCAAAAAACTCGGCGTCGAAAACGATGTCTCCATATACCTCGCCATATTATCGTCTTCCGATACGAACAATACGACGCGATCGCAAACCAAACAAACGCCCTCATCCTGATCGACGCATACCGTGCGCACATACTGCGATGCCGATAATTCATTCAACTTCTCGCACATCGCCTCGATCTGATCCCGCCTCATACACGATAAATCTTCGATCAATTCGCCCAATAATTCTATCCCATCGCCCAAGCCCACGATCCGAGCATTCTTTTGATCCCCCACTCGCTCGCATTTTGCCCCGTTTTCACGCTCTCCACCATCGATAGCCAAATCGTCTATCAAATCGCGACTTTTAATATTACCCCCATCATCGACATCGCCCCCCAAAATTGCAGCTTTTCCACTCAATCCCGGCGTTTTTCCACTCAAAATCGAGACCGCATCGCCCCCCAAAATTGCAGCTTTTCCACTCAATTCCGGCGATTTCCCCTTCAATTCCGGCGTTTTTTCCGTCGAATCCGCCCCCGCCGCGCCCGCGACGTCTAAAATCAAACCGCCGTCGATCTTAGGAAAGTATATCTTCATCCCCGGTGTCAATCGTTCTGCCTGCACGATTTGCGGATTCTGCTGCAAAACGATCCGATAATCGCGCGACGTGCCATAAGCCTCGGCGATGAGTTGGCGCAATCTATCGCCCCGACAAACGACGTAATAATGCCCCGCACTCGGGCGCGGCGTCACGCCGTCGAGCATCGTTCCAAACTCGGCTTCTTCCCAATCTAATCCGCCCGCATTCGCCCCCAAAAACCTCGACTCTTCATAAAATCTATCCCCCACCATTCCCCGGCCGCGATACACCGATTCCAACCGCATCTGCCAATGCTGCGCATGCATCCCATGCAACCGCGATATCACCGAATCCGCCAGCGACAAACACTTCTCCGATTCGCACAAATGCCCCGACATCCGCTCCAAAGCCTGTTCCGAAACGCGCTTCCCCAAGTCGAATAACATCGCAAAACCGCGCAACGACCTCACCCCCGTCTCAGTCGCATCGCGCCGCGCATCCGAAAACCTCTCGCCCGATACGATCCCTATCTGCTCGCGACGAGCCCGAACATCTGCCCCCAAACGCCCCAAATACTGCTGCATCGCCGGCGAAAGCTCATAATTCGACCGCGAAAATACTGCATCATAACGCAATATCAAATGCGATTGCATATAAGCCATAAACTGCGATGCATCGCTCTCGAGCGACACCAACAACGCCTCCGTCTCGTCGTCGAAAAACTGCCGAAAATACGACTCCGAATCCGCCCCAGCCATCCGCTTCAAACGCATAAACAGCTCGTGCAAACGCCCATTGCACAAGCGCAAACCAAGCCCGTATGCAAAATCGCCATGTTCTAGCCGCGTCGTGCGCCCAAAATCTTCGCCTCCCGATTCCCCCTCCAAAAATCGATGCATCCCATACAAACGCGCCGATAATCCGTCGAATCGCCCATCGTCGCCGCGATGCAAAAAATCTCCAGCCCCCAACCGCGAAAGTCGACGACCACGCGTCAAAAGCGACTCGCCCAATACATCACACGGCGACAACGCCTCCAAATGCAACACCACATCGCCAAGCGCACGAAGCGTCGATAACGCATCGACATCGGCTCGCGGCCACGCCACTTCGATCGATTGAAGCCGCCCCAGCACGCCATAATCGAGCGCACCATACGCATGCACCCGCACTTCTTCGCACCACGACCGCAAATCGCGCCAAAAATCCAATACCTCTCGACGTATGTCTAACGACTTCTCCAAACTATCGCTCCAAACTCCATCTCTCCAAGCCGCACGCGCGAGCCAGGCAACTCAATATAACCGATTTATCCATTTTTACACCCATCATTTATCCCTCTTTTACACCCATCATTTATCCCTCTTTTACACCCATCATTTGTCCATCCATTGCCGACCATTTGCCACCCATCCACTCGCGCAAAAAAACTCATTTTTTCCCTTGACTTCGACCCACAAAATCCCTATAAGCGCCCCTGTTCGATGGCGATGACTTCTCATCGCAACCGAGCGCCGACCGTACTCCGGAATCGTTCAATGGCAGGACGACGGGTTCTGACCCCGTTAATCTAGGTTCGAATCCTGGTTCCGGAATGTTCGAGGTCTTGTGGCGAGTTCGTCTAGTGGTTAGGACGCTGGCCTCTCACGTCGGTAACACGGGTTCGAATCCCGTACTCGCTGCTCAAGCCAGTCTCTTCAGAGGCTGGCTTTTTTTTTGCCTTTTTCAAACGAAGATTCACCATGCAAGCCATCGCACAATCCAACGTCTGCCCATTCCGATGGGACGACCAAACCCAAACGCTCTCCATCATCGATCAACTCGCGCTCCCACAACGCGAACACTGGATACCCCTCCACGACGTCCAACAATACGCCAACGCCATCACCGACATGGTCGTCCGCGGCGCACCCGCCATCGGCATCACCGCTGCATTCGGCTTCTACACCTCGGCCACAAAACACTGGGCCATCGACAACCGCGACGAAAAACGCGCTCGCATCCTTGCCGATAAAGCCATCCTCGCCGCCACACGCCCCACCGCCGTCAACCTCTTTTGGGCACTCGACCGCATGGCGCGCGCCCTACACACCCACCTCGACGACGCAACGCCAAGCGCACTACTCCGCGAAGCATTCGACATCTGGCACGAAGACGTCGACATGAACAAAAAAATGGCTGCCCACGGCGCCGACGCCATCGGACCCATACAAAACATCCTCACGCACTGCAACGCAGGCGCACTCGCCACCGGCGGCCTCGGCACCGCCCTCGGCGTCATCCGCGAAATCCACGCCCGACAAGCGCAACGAGCACTACAAGCACCCCACCAGCCCCCCGCCCCCATCCACGTCTGGGTCGACGAAACCCGCCCCTACCTACAAGGCGCACGACTCACGGCCTGGGAGCTCCTCCACGACGACATCGATTGCACGCTCATCACCGACAACACCGCCGCACACCTCATGCAACAAAAACTCGTCGACGCCATCATCGTCGGCGCCGACCGCATCGCACAAAACTTCGACGTCGCAAACAAAATCGGCACCTACGCACTCGCCATCCTCGCCAACTACCACCACATTCCTTTCTACGTCGCCGCCCCCGACTCCACCTTCGACCCTGTCCTCAAAACGGGCAACGACATCGCCATCGAACAACGATCGCAAGACGAAGTCAAACGCATCAACGGCCAACTCATCGCCCCTCCCAACGCCAACGCTCGCCACTACGCCTTCGACGTCACGCCTCACACGCTCATCACCGCCATCATCACGCCAAACGGCATCATCCAACCAAACAAAAACTAACGATTCTCTCGGCGGTCGCTCTATTGCCTGCGGCAATACGAGCTTCTATCGCCCTATTGCCTTTGGCAATACGGGCTCTGGGTCGCCCTATCTCGCCCTGTGGGCTCAATACGGGCTCTGGGGCGCCCTATTTCGCTGCGCTCAATACGGGCTCGGCTTTTTTGGCCATTTTGCGCATCTACGGCGTCAGCGTCGCCACGCGGGCTTCGGGAACGTACCTCAGTACGCCCCCTTGCCCTTGGGCTAGCTTCCTTGTATCTGCATCAAACTGGCAAAAAAGCAATTATCGCCCTATCCGCCCGATTCCCCTCCGCTGGGCGCCACACGCGATCTCGTCGATCTTTTCCGCCTCGCTGGCGCGACTGTCGCTTTCTCTTCATCGACCAATTTCGAATACAATTTAAATAACTCCGCCACGCATTCGCTCTCGGTCATATTGCGCCAATCAAAGCCATAAGCCTCCATCACGGCACGATCGTTATTCTGATGAGCTCGCCTCAACTCCGGCGGCATGGTTACTTCGTCATAGAGATCGGCAAGAGAACTGTCTGGATATAAAGCACGCGCATCGAGAATGGCCTGCGCAGTGCGTTCGATTTTTGACCTCACCTCTCTCCCCCGACTTGCCTGCGCAAGTCTTCCCCCTCTCCCCTCTCCACAGTGGAGAGGGGAAAGGGGGATGTCGCCGTCAGGCGACAGGGGGTTAGGGGTGAGGTCAGGCCACGGAAAGTTGTTATAGACAATGTCTTTGCTATAGCGATAATCGCTTTTCAAACGTCCACAAACCGCGCGCATCCATGCCATGTGGACATTGGATGTGAGAACGCCGAAGTGATACAGTGTGACATTAGGAATAATAAAGTTCAAATCGGTAGAAATTGTATTTTTATCAAAGAAACCCATTGGAACATATCTACGATTCTCTGAACTCACTTTGGGCACAACCATAAATTGTTCTGGATTCTGCGTTTCTCTAAACAGATGCGGGGTATCAGCAAGTTTTTGTCTACCTTTATCTGGAGAACTCAATCTGTCTTGTCTGCATGCCTCGATACGTTTTAGAACTTCAGGCATTTTTCGCAATTCAGCTGGAGAGGCTCCTACAAGCCATAAACAATATCTGATTTTATTATTAATAAATTCTTCTGAACCGATAAGTCTCTTTATATACCGTTTTGACTGTGGTTCCTTATTTACAAACTCATCATAATCATTTGCTTCAATAATCAAATGACCACCATCTGCAGGTCTGTTCCCTGTTGTCATAAGAGGGAC
>SFMP01000079.1 GCA_004554395.1 Myxococcales bacterium
AACGGATGGACGAATTGCTCCATCAGAAGATAGGGAGGAAGGCAATGTGTGAAGCTCAAGAAAAGTGGGAGAAGGAACTCATCGCTAGAGGGTATAATGAAGGAGAAGCTAGGGGAGAAGCTAAAGGAGAAGCTAAAGGAGAAGCTAAAGGAGAAGCTAAAGGACGAATGTCGGAGAAACTCTCCATTGCTCGGTTGATGATCGACCAAAATCTCGCCGATAGCGTCATCACTTATACGACGGGATTGTCTTTGGCGTGTATCGATGCGATTCGGGCTGAGAATCAAATGCGACCTTAGGGGATGTATGTGAAAGCAAGTCTTTATCGTCGGGTGTGAAGGAGCTTTGTCGTCATAGCTCCATCAGAAGATAGGGAGGAAGGCAATGTGTGAAGCTCAAGAAAAGTGGGAGAAGGAACTCATCGCTAGAGGGTATAATGAAGGAGAAGCTAAAGGAGAAGCTAAAGGAGAAGCTAAAGGACGAATGTCGGAGAAACTCTCCATTGCTCGATTGATGATCGACCAAAATCTCGCCGATAGCGTCATCACTTATACGACGGGATTGCCCTTGGCGTGTATCGATGCGATTCGGGCTGAGAATCAAATGCGACTGTAATGTCGTTTTTTGAGCTATGTGTTGCTGGCGTAGGCGTATGCGCGCAAGCCGCAGAGCGGCGAGCACATAGCCGGAGCTCATTGTTGCGCGTATTGCGCAGCAATAGCGCAAGAGCGGAGCCGTATTTGCGCAAGATGCGCAAATAGGCGTAGCCGCGTAGGCGTATGCGAGCAAGCCGCAGAGCGGCGAGCACATAGCCGGAGTTCAAAAAAGTCAAAAAAAATCCCGACGGATGGTCGGGATAGGTGGATGGAGGCGGCGGGAGTCGAACCCGCGTCCGAAAATCTTCGATTTCGCCCTTCTACGTGTGTAGCCTTCGTTTATGTACTCTAGCGCGTGCCCGAAGGCGGGCGTCACTAGAGAGGTCGTGATTTAATCTCGTCTTGCGGGCGCCCTCGACCATGGTGCCCACTCGACCAGCCTGAAACTTGACGCCAGTATGAATCATCAGGCGTGACCCATAAAGACGGAACCCGAGGGTTCTTGTGCTCACGTGCGATTAGGCAGCGAGAGCGAGCTCAACATTATCGTTGGCAATTGTAAGCATTCAGCAGTTTTAACGAGGTTACCGAACCGCCCCCGACACGCCACACGAATCTCCGTATCCCCGTCGAAACCGTATCGCCCCCAAAGGCAGCAACAGATTGCCGGAAAGACGAAAACGTCGCCTAACGGAGCGGACTTCTAGCACAAAGGCGCCCGATTGTCAAGCAATATGCGCGTGGCGGCGCGATTGGGGGCGGATTGCGAAATGCGGGGAATGTGGGCGATTTGCGGGCGTTTTGGGGAAATTCGTTCGATGCGTCTAACAAAATTTGATGCGTCTAACAAAAACTGTTTGACATGTCGAACAAGCACTGTTAGATAGCCCTAACAGAAGGCGGATGGCGCTGGATTGGCGCGCATGCCAGTTTGTTTTGGCGCATGAGTTGCGCATTTGACACATTGTTTTGGAGTAGTTTTCATGTCGCAGAATACGATTTACAATCTCATCACAGGGCAACGCGCAGTCGTCAAGAGCGTCCATGCGAATTCGGCGATACGGCAGCGCTTGTTCGATATGGGTGTGATCCCGAGTGTCGAGGTGATGAAGGAGCGTTCGGCGCTGGGTGGCGACCCCGTGTGGATTCGCGTCGGGAGCGTCCAGTTGGCGTTGCGCAAGAACGAGGCCGAGGCGGTGTTTGTCGAATGAGTTGGTTTAACCAGATTGCAGAGGTGGGCTATATCTTCTCCTGTAGTCGGCCTCTGCTCTCTGGGTTTATCGCGTGCAATGAACAATTTATTTGCGCATTGCGCCGTGGTGTGTTTCCATGAGATGCTCGCGGGTTTCCGGCGAGTGTCGTTTGGCATTTTGATATTTCTGGTTTTGGGTATAGCCAGATAATCGCAAAAAAAGGTAACAAAGATAGCAATGAAGAAGTTTTCAACACTTGTTTTATTCGCCGTCGCATCGCTCATGAGCACGCAAGCTCTTGCGCTCGACACGACAGAACTCCTCGATCCGGGCGTCGTCGAAGTAGCTCCGATGATAGCTTTGACGAATATCCACGATGGCAAACCTGGGTTTGCATCGGAGGTCGCCTTTGGTTATGGTGTGGCGGATTTCATGACGTTACAGGGGATTTTCTCGGCGGCGACCGAGGAGGGGCTTGCTGGTGCTGGGTTTGGATTTACGCTCGAAACCGTATTTACACCGCTCGATACGGAAATGTTTGACATCGACGTCGTCGTCGATTTTTCATACGACTCAGGTGCTTACGTCGTCGCTCCGTCGTTTGAGTTTAACTTGGATTCCGATGACGATATGTCGTCTTGGGGTGCATATTTGACATTGGGCCTGCCGATTACATCGGCAAGTGTCGTCGATGAAACAGATAAAAGCAAAACAGAGATCAAATCCGATGTGAGTCTTGAGCTCGGGATCGGTTTTTATGTCAGCTTTGTGGCCGATCAGCAGCTCTTCGTCGAAGGTGGATTTGCGCTTGAAAACCTCGCCGAAAACCTCGGCAAGTGCGAAATTACGGGCGGTTATGTCGCATTGGGTTATAATGCGACGTTGTTCGAGAATTTTGAATTGACATCGGAATTCCGCGTCGACATTCCCAACAAAGATTACGATCCCAACGATCCGACGTTTACACTCGCTTTGGGCGGTGTCTTCGATATCCCAACGCGCCAGAGTATGTAATATATCGATTGCAATATGCTGATTCGCATATTGCATAGTATCGATATATATTGACTTTGACTTCAGCCCTTAGCCTTTGAACAGTTCCGTCCTACGCCCCTCTTTATGGAGGGGATGCCGGACTTCAGCCATTAGCCTTTGAACAGCTCCGCCCTACTCCCCTCTTTATGGAGGAGATGCCGGACTTCAGCCCCAGATCGCTTTCTACAAATGGAGAGCGGAAAACCGCGCCCGTCGGGCGTGGGTAATGGGGGAAATGAAATCTCCATCTATGCCCTATCGACATCGTCGTATGGGCATAAAT
>SFMP01000080.1 GCA_004554395.1 Myxococcales bacterium
TGCATTTCGTACGACGGATCGCGAGCGATTTCGTAGGGCGCAAACAGATCGTGCGAATCGCACGAATTGTCGTAGTATGCTTGGATCGTACGCGCCGCCACCGTCTTGCCGAAACGCCGTGCTCGGCTCACGCATACATATCGCTCCGATTTGTTGAGCCATCGATTGAGATACCCGATGATCCCCGTCTTATCGACGTATGTATCTTCGCTGATAATGCGCCCAAACCCGCCATTGCCTGGATTGAGAAATCTGCCCATCTTGCCCTCCTCGGTCATTGCGTCGGGCGGCGCGACCGCCCGACAGTACAGATGACCATTATAACGCATTGTTGGGTCAATGGCGAGGGGGGAATAAACGCCGCAGCAGGACACGGCGCTATGAATGACGAAAATGTAAACCGATGTAATTATTATAACCACATCATGAAAAATTGAAAATGTGGGTTGATTTGTACTTTTGTTAGTGCTACACAATAGATACGCGTTGCGACATTTTGTCACGACGTGTGTTCGTTTCTATTTCAGAAATGAGCTTCCTTCGCCAATAACATTGCCAGAGGATTCTTCTCAATGGAAAGACCCTGAATTCTATGAAGTATATTCTGGCTGCGCTTATAGCGATCCTAAGCTCGACAAAGAATTTATTACAATTCCAGGGGGATCGGCATATTCGACGACGGGGTATTATGCAACGTTGAAAACTTTCAAATTAATGAAACGAGAAGTGACAACTTTGGATTATAAAGAGTGTGTCAATGCAGGAGCATGTAGACCCACTTATTCGAATAATGAATTCGATTCCAATAGAACTGCTGTAGGTAATGCATTTGAAGAAGATGCGAAAGATTATTGCAAGTGGATTGGGGGACGGGTTCCGACATATATAGAATGGATGTATGCTGCTTCGTATGGGAAAGATGAAAATGAGATTCGCATATTCCCTTGGGGCAATCGATTTCCAGATTTTTGCGTTACAGGCGCGTATAGTTTTCGTGGATGGAGTTGCGTCAACGGCAAGGTCATCCTTAAAGTATTACCATATCAAGCCTCGATCGTCGGTTGTTACCCCGATGGTGACACATATCTCGGATTACAAGATATGGGCGGTAATGTTCTCGAATGGGTATTTCATAGTGCCGAAAATCGTTACACCGCCGTCGGCGGTGCCGCCGATCTCGACATGGACTTTATGCTACTATATGGCAAAGAAGTCGCAAATTCGACGAATTACGATAGCATGAATATTGGCATTCGTTGCGCCATGGATGTCGAAGACGCCGAATAGATGGGCATTACCGATCGACGACTTGCCACGATCCTGTTTTGTTTGCGCCGATTCGCACGATGATGCCGACGCGTTTGAGTTGCGACAAAATGCGTTCGACTTGACGGCTACTCATCGCCATGGCTTTGGCGATTTGGGTAGCCGATACTTTGTAGTTTTCTCGTAGTAGCGCTGTGATGCGCTTTGCTGTGCCATTGATTCCGACATCGCCGGTGTTTATTCCGACATCACCGGCGTTTATTCCGACATCGTTCGACGCCGAATCTTGATCGTCGAGCGGAATCCCGTAATTGAGATTATAAAGTGTGACGCGAAAAGAGTGAGCATCGGAATAGAACTTTGGTGCTTTTTGATGACAATAATTGATGGCGTTGTAGTATTCTTGGTGAAGGCTCTGTGTGCCCGAGGCATGAAGAGCACTCGGAGACTATGTTATAGCTTATACTTGGTGCAGGCGTCACGGGGGACGGGCGATTTTTGCCCAAGGGCAATGTGAGTAAACGGCAGATGGGATGATGCGAGGGGGAACAAATGCTTGCACCTCGGTTTTAAACCATATAAATAGCGCTAGTTTTTTGTCGGTTCAAAATTGTGAGCTGACGCATAGGGCGGGCGAGCCAAGGGGGAGGCGTCGGCGACGCTAGACGCTGGCGCGGTGCGCACCAAAGCCCTCTATCACACCTGGGAAATGGGGTGTTACGTCTCTATGGATATCTTCAGTTTGTTGCCAGATGACGCGCCCGTCACGAGCGATGAGATGCGCAACGATGCGCTCGTCAAGCGCTTGCGCGTCCTTCTCCACGCGTTTCCGCTCTTCGCGCTCGGGCAGTCCGATACACGCCGCGACGAGAGTTTGCGCCACTACGACACGCTTACGATTGCCCTCAAGATCCTCGATATCGTGGCTGAACGCATGGGCATGGAGTTCGAAGCCGATCGAGAATACGTCGATTTTGCGCTCAGTAGCTTGCTCGAGGCGATGGATCGAAAAGCCGGTCTCGTGCCCGATAAAGGGCGGCATTTGCAAATCGTCGACCGCGTCTTGGCTGCGCTCAAAAACGATGCCGATGCTCGCCGACCGTTCCGCTTGCCCTACACACAGATCGAGCCCGATGGGGCTATTGTCCAGCGGCAAATCGAGTTCCGACTCATTCAAGATGCGTTTAATCTCAATGGCGAAACGGTCATGCATTTGACGAATGAAGCCGTCAATTTGTACTTCAATGCACTTGAATTAGATTTGGAAGATAGCCAAGCGGCGACAGAAGCTATCGTTCATTCGCAAATGTGCCGAGGAAAATTCGACGAAGCTCGCCGAAGTGCGCATTTTGCGGTGAGGCAATCGAGGCTCTATTGCGATAGATTGCGTCGAGTTTTGCGCGATACACAGCGCGATATTTCGCGCGTCGATTGGGTCGAAGGAGCGCCAAAACTCATCGACGAAGCGATGAACCACATCGATGTGCGGTTAGATGTCGAGCGCAATATTATCGTAACGGCGAGTGAGCGGCTCGAGGCGCTTGTGCCGGGGACGCCCGAGTCGATATCGGTGGCGCGCGTCTATGCCGCCATCCAATATTGCATCGAAACGCATACGGTTTTGCAGCGCGAACTCATGACGGCTCGCACGACGTTCCTCGATAGCCAAGCGCAACAGGCGTTTGTATCGGGGCAGATTTCTGCGATGCCCGATTTGATGCGCGAAGTCGTCGAGCCGATGATGGCGATGCAGACGTTGCAAGTGCTCGAAATCGTCGACAAAACCGTGCCCTATTTGATGGCGCCCAAGATTCCGACGCAGCTGTCGTTGCCGTCGCTTTTCGACGGGCTTTTGCGCCCGCGGCGAGCGCCAAAACGCGATTGGATCGACATCGAAATGCTCGATGCAAGCCATTATGCGGGCGAATTGGCGAAGTATTCGGAAGAAGACAGAAACGTCTCGGAACACCTCTTGCGCAGTATCGTCGAGCGCACGACGTTGAGCGATTTACTCGCCTATGCACGTGCACGCCGCTTTACGTCGACGCAATGCGAAATCATCATATTGCTCGTGATGCAGCATTTCGACATCGAGAGCACCGAAACGCCGATCGTTCGGGTCGAGAAGGCAAATACGCTCGTCGTCGATGCGGAGTATTTTGGCGATGAAGTTTGGATAACGCCTGCGTCGTCGCGCCCGAGGGCGCAAACGCCCTAAAAAAACGCCGGCGTATGCGCGCAAGCCGCCAACGGCGGCGAGCACATAGCAGGCGGCGCCGGCGTATGCGCGCAAGCCGCCAACGGCGGCGAGCACATAGCAGGCGTTCCAAAAAAAGAAAAAGACATAGAGAAAGCGAATTTTTAATCGTCAAATCTGGGATATAGAGAAGAAAATTATGGCAGTTGAGCTTACGGATGTATTTCGTGCGGCATCGTTAATTCAGTGGGGGTTGCAACCGCGCATGCGACCGCTGCAGAATGCCGAGTATCGCGAACTCGTGCGAGAGTACATGAATCGCAGTGAGTTTCGCGATATCGTGGCGGAAATGAGCGACGGTTTGGGGCTGTATGTGCTCAACGTCAGCGAGCATGGGATAGTGCTGACGCCGCGCGAGGGGAGCGTGTTTTGGATGCGGCCGTCGGAGTTGCGCACGGGGAGCAGTGCGACGACCGACCGGCGATTGCTCGATGGCATTGTGCAGATGACGATTGCGGCGACGGTGTTTCCGAGGGCGCGTGACCTCGAAGATGACGTGAATCGCCCGCGACCGCCGGTGACGGTCGACGAAATCGACGACACGCTTCGGGCGATTTGTGCGAGTTTGAAGAAGGAATTTGCCAACGTCGACCCCGATATGGACGACGTGCGAACGGGGATTTATGACGCTTGGCGCGTTTACGATAGCACGCTGGCGGTGCGCGAAACGAAAGATGGGCGCGAGGCTTCGTCGACGTCGACGCGTATCATTAAATATAACCTCGAAAAGCTCAAAGAATATGGGTGTTTTAGCGAAACGCGCTATGCGGGCAAAGAAGCATGGCAGCCGACGCGTCGCTATAACGTGCTCGTGCAAGATATTGCGGCGTCGCGCATCTACGACGAGGTTATGCGGATACAGGCGAAATATGCGCAAAACGGCGACGACGATGATCGCGGCTTGTTTGACCATTTGGAATCGAATGATGCCGTTCGCGACGATGCCGATATCGCCTATCATCGCGATGTCGATGGCGATTCGCCGAGTGATGCGGGGTTGCCGATTGTCGATGGCGATCTGGGCGATGGGCAAATGGCGGTTGATTTCGATGCCGAATCGTCGACGGCGTCGAAAACAGATCATCCGCTCGTCGATGAACACGGGATCGAATATGCCGAAGGATATTTCGACGACGAACCCGTGAGCATTTTCGACGACGATGCCCCCGATAAAGCATAGGATTGCGAAGCGAACGATGGGGGAGCGAGAGATTGGCACCGTCGAATTGGCGATTTCGGAAGATTGAGAGCGATTTCGGAAGATTGAGAGCGATTTCGGAAGATTGAGAGCGATTTCGAGCGGGCGGTATCGCCAGAAAATTCGATAATTGTGCAGTTTTTGCGAAAGATATTTGGGAATAAGAAATTGTAACGAATTATCTGCCATGCGTTTACGATAGCGCGTTGCAGTCGAAATACGAGAGAGTAACGTAGGGAATCATGCCTAAGCTAGGACGTTTGAGATTTGTGTCGATTGGTCACCCGAATGCGCGAATGCAAGATTTGACGCTGAATTTGAGTGATTTATCGGGTTTGCCGTCGGATTCGACGATATGGCTTCGCAATGGCGGCGGTAAGTCGTCGATATTGAGCTTGTTTTTTGCGCTTTTGCGGCCGAATCGTCGCGATTTTTTGGGTAGCAAAGCCGACGCCAAGCAACGCCGCCTCGAAAACTACATCTTGCCCAACGATCGAAGCGTCGTGGCGGCGGAGTGGGCGACCGATACGCAAGATGGGCTCATGTCGGACGAATCGGCGCCGATACCGCGGATGTTGACGGGCGTGTTTTACGAATACGCGAGCGGTGTTCGCGACAATTTGCGCCGCTTGTTTTTTAGCGTAAAGGTGAGCGACGACGTGCCCGAAACGCAACTGGCGACGATTCCCATCGATACCGAAACGAACGATGGCCATCGCGTGCGTCGCACGATGATGTCGTTTAAGCAGACGTGGCATGCGCTTCGCGATTCGCACCCGGGGTTGCAGTTTTTCTGTACCGAAAACCAGACCGAGTGGAGCGAAAAACTCCAGTCGGCAGGGCTCGATCCGGGGCTATTTGGCTACCAGCTCATCATGAATAGCCGAGAAGGTGGCGCCGACGAATTGTTCCGATTCAACAGCCCCGACGATTTTATCGATTTCTTGCTCGAATTGACCGTCGAGCCGTCGCGCGCCGATAGCATTACCGAGAATCTCGAGACGTTCCGAAAACAGCTCCAGCGGCGAAAACACGAATTTATGCCCGATTTGACGCTTTCGACGGGGCTCGTCGAGCGATTGGCACCACTGGCAGAATTGCACGAACGCCGCATTCGCACATCGCAAGAAGCGGCTCGACTCGTCGAATTGCACCACCAAATCCGCGCGTCGATTGCGCTCAATACGCAAAAGTTCCTCGACTCGGAAAAAGATTTAGCCAATGAAATCAAGGCATTGCGCTCCCAATATCTTTCGACCGAAGCGACCATGATGCAGCATCGCGGCGTCGCCGTCGCCGTGTCGATGAAATTGGCAGAACGATCTCTGGCTGCGGCGCAAGCCGAAGCCGATAAATTGGGCGAAACCGTCGAGCAGGCGCAGCGCGATCAAACGCTCTGGCAAGCCGTTTATCCCTACAAAGACTACGTCTTAGCGCTCAAAGAAGCCCAAGACTATAAGGAAATGCTTTCGGGGGCAAACGACCAGCGCGAGCCCTTGATGGAAAAACTCGCCACCGTCGCCGCCGACTACGTCGCGGCGATGAAACACCAAGTCGGTGTGCTCGGCGCCGATCGCGATAAAATTCGAAAACAATGCGATGAAATCGAACAAAATGCCTATCTCGCCGAGAATCGCGCAGTAAAATTAGATGGCGATGCGTTTGCCGCCGAGTCGGAGGCGAAGAGCTATTCGCAGAACCTCCAAGCGCGTCAGACGAAATTCGAGAGCCTCATCAAGCTCGAAATCGTCCAAAAAGGCGAGTCGCCTGCGGCGGCGCTCGAACGAATCGAAACGGCGCAAAAGACGCGCAAATCGAGATTGCGTTCGATCGAGCGCAATCGGGAGGGCAATGCCGAGCTACAAGAAGAATGTGCGCGCCTTTTGAGCGAATATCAGCGGTCGTCGGCGCAAAAACAAGCCGATTTAGCGGCGCTCGAGCGCGAATATAGCCGAGGATGCGACGAGCGCGATAAGCTCGAAAACGACAAGGGATTTTTGAGCTTGCTCGAAGCCGAATCTATCGATCTCGACGATTTATCGGACGAAGCGGCGGGAATATTGGCGCGTCGTGCATCGTCGTGCCAAGAGAACGTCGCGCGATTGCGAACCGAAGCCGCCGCCCTTGAACGTGCGCGCGTTCACATCGCCGAATACGGTCTCATGCCGCCTTCGGTCGAAGTCGAAGCTTTGCTCAAAGTGATCGGACGAAAAGTCCACGCCCAGTCGGGGTGGAGTTATTTTGCCCACGATTTGCAAGCCGACGAAGACGAAAAAGAACGCCTCGTGCGCAAATTCCCCGAAATTGCCCAAGGCATTATCGTGCCGCGCAACGAAATCCATCGCGTCGTCGAGCTCATCGAATCGAGCCCAAGCGATATCCCCAAACTCCCCGTCGTCATCGCCGCGCCCGAGGCGCTCTACGAACACCGCGATTCCGACTTTATCAGAATCGTCGGGCCAAAAGATCACGCGTCGTTCCAAACGGGCGATGCGCAAAAGGCTTTGGGCGATATCGAAAAACAGCTCGAAGGTATAGAGGCAGAAATTCGGGTTTCCGACTCGGAACGCGAATCTTATACGAACGCGGCAAACCAATTCAAAATTTTCCGCAGCAAATATGCGCGTGGATGGTTTGCAACGACGCAAGCAAAGTTGGCGCAAGGTCGCGTCGCTCTCGAAGACGATTTGGCTCGTCTCGAAATGCAAGAAGACGAAAAGCGCCGGCTTTCTGCGGCGCAAAAAAAAGACGAAAACGACGTCATCAAACTGAGAAACGAAATCATCGGTCAAGAAAGTGCCTGCTCGCGCCTTCGCGAATTCGTCGACGAAGTCGACAATTCGGTCGAGATTTGGAAACAAAACGAAGCCGCGAAACTCGCCGAAGCCAAGAATATCCGTTCGCAAGCCGATGATCTGCGAGCGCAGGCGCGATCGATGCGCGATCAGGCGCGATCGTTGTTGCAAACTGTCGAGCCCATCGCTTCGAAGATGTCGTTGCTCGAAAACGACATTTCTGGTGTAAAATACGTCAATCAAGCCGTTGAGCCGAAGCAAAATTCGATTGAATCGCTCAAAGCCGAATATCATAGGTTGCTCGATCGCGTTCAGCACGAGTTTTCGAACAGCGAAATCGTGCGCAGCCTCGAGGCCGCCGAAAAGACGGCGAAAAAAGACCTCCAGCAAGTCAAAAACATCATTCGCGGCGTCATCACGCTCGACGACGTCAAATCCGCCTTCGAAAAGTTACAAAATCAGAACGATATCGAGCGCAATGGCGAGCAGGCGAGCGCCTTTTTAGACGAAGTATTGCGGCGTAAAGACGAGGCAATAAAGACGCAAACGATGTGCGAGGCGACCCTGACACAGCGCAAAAATGCGTGGTTTGGGGCGGGCAAACCCGTCGTCCCCGATGGCGTCGAAATCCGCGAGTCAACCGTCGCCGAATACAACGCTTTTGCCAACGACGACGCCCAAAAACTCGTCAATATCAATGCGCAAATCGCCGACAAAGAAAAGATCTCCGATCGCGCCAAACACGCTCGCGACGCCCTCGCCAAAGACCTCGAACGCCTCAAATCCGTCCAGCGCAGCCATGCGCAAGTCATCTCGGAGTCGCAACTCAGCTTCGAAGATTTACCCCTGCTAGAGCCCGAAGACATGGGCAACGCCATATCGGACCTCGAAACGCGCCTCGAAGCATTCCGCGCCGTCCATGCATCGCTCGATACCGACCGAAAATCGTACGTTTCTGCCATCCGAAAATTCGTCGAAAAGCCAGAATTTGCCGAAATCGCAGCGCACAACCGCATCATCGGTCAATTCAAAGTCCTCGACCCCGACGCGCTCGAAAATTCCGCCCAAGAGTACCGAAACTCGCTCGACATCCGAATCCGCGAGCTCACCGCCACACTCGCCGAAATCGAAAAGCACCGCAACATCCTCGCAAAATTGCTGCTCAACGCCGCTGAAGAAGGCTTGCGCCTGCTCAAACTCGCCGATTCCGCCAGCACCGTGCCGCGCGAAGTCCCCGACATCGGCGGTTCGCGCTTCTTGCGCATCACGACAAAAGAGCCGCCATCGCCAAGCGACAAACTCGAACTCATCCAAGAGCTCGTCGACACGCTCATCGACGAAAACGTGCTCCCCACCGGCGCCAAACTCATCCAACGCGCCGTGCGCCAAATCGCCCATCCGTTCACCGCAAAAGTCCTCAATCCCGACCCCGCATCGCCACAGCGCCTCATCGAAATCACCGAAACGGCACGCTTCTCGGGCGGCGAGCAACTCACTTGCGCCATCCTCCTCTACTGCACACTCGCCAACGTCCGCGCCCGCACCCGCGGCATGAACCGCCAACCGACGAGCGTCCTCATCCTCGACAACCCCATCGGACGCGCCAGCCGCACCGTTTTCATCAACATGCAGCGCCAATTCGCCAGCGCCATGGGCATCCAACTCATCTACACGACCGCCGTCAACGACCTCGAAGCACTCTCGATCTTGCCCAACATCGTTCGCCTCCGCAACGAGCGCACCGACCTCAACAAAGGTCACCGCCTGCTCGAACAAGACGTCGACATTTCGGGGCAACTCGAGGCCATCCGACTTGCAAAAAATTCGGACATTTCGCACGAAAACGACGATCCCATCGACGAAACCGACGATTTCGAGAACAAAATTGACGAAAACGACGAACTCTCGGAAGATTACCCCACCGATAATTTAGACTAGCTTCCTTTTATTTCTCGCATTTTGCTTTTGTTTCTCTTTTTTCGCCGCCTATTGCCCCCGAGGGGGCAATACGTCGGCGGCTCCGGCTATGTGCTCGCCGCCAGCCTAGCTGGCGGCTTACGCGCATACGCCTACGCTTTGCGCTATTGCATCGCAATACGCGCAAAATTGGGCTCTGACGAGCCCGCTTGAGCTGTCTCGAAAGTCCAGATCCATCGGACTAGAATCGAATAAAATACAAATACAGGAATTTGTTATGAATAAAATACAGAATTATCGCGCTGTCGTCTGGGATATGGATGGCACATTGCTCGACACATTGCCCGATATAGAAGGTGCGCTCAACGAGACGTTGGCGGCATGGGGTTTAGAACAGGTGACGACCGAGCAGACGCTGTCGTATGTTGGGCATGGAGCAGAATATTTGTGCCGTTGCGCGAGCCATTTGGAAGGCGAGTCGTTAGACGCATTCCATCGGGACTATCGTGCTCGGAGCATCGCGCGCCCCGATGCGAAAACACGGGTGTACGATGGCGTGCCCGAAATCATCGCTGCACTTCGCGATCGCGGCATACCGAGTGCTATCTATACGAATAAGCCGCAAAATTGGTGCGAGAAACTCGCCGATCGATTTTATGGCAAAGATGCGTTTGGTTGCATCGTCGGGTCGGATGGACGCCACATACTGAAGCCGAGTGTCGAGGGGCTCGAAATCATCGCACAAGCGTTTGGCGTCGAGGTCAAAGACCTCGTGATGATAGGCGATTCGGATGTCGATTATCAGACGGCGGTAAACGCGAAATGTAGCGGGATTTCGGTATCGTGGGGGTTCCGTACGAAGGCTTTTTTAGAGGCGAGCGGAGCGCAAATCATCGTCGATACGCCCGAGGCATTGCGCGATGTTTTGGGGATTGGTGAGGTCGAAAAAGCGATGGCGTAGGTCGTATCAATCGCGCACTTGTGTTCCGATCTAAAGTGTGGTATCATATGGCGCGTTCTGGACGTGATGTGTCCCTGAAGAATTTTTGCCGTTGTATAGGCTTTGCAAAAGAGGTTGTTGAATGAAGTTGTCGAAAAATATTTTGCTGGCATCCTGTTTGAGCGTCGTTTTTATGGCCAGTGCTGCGAGCTGTATCGTCGAAGATCGCAATCTCGAAGAAAAGGGCGCGTTTCGTTGCATGAGCGACGACGACTGCCTCAAAGGTAGCGTTTGCGTCAAGCCGAGTTTGGATCCGACGGTTGAGGGCGTTTGCACGCTCGAAAAAGAAGTCGATCACTGCCACGATTACGATGGCGATGGTTACTATGCCGCCGATCCAGGTTATGAAGATCAATGTGGTTTTGGCGAAAAGAATCCCAAAGACCTCGACGATAGCAATCCATCGGTCAATCCGGGTGCCGACGAAATTTGCGACGGGCTCGATAACAACCAAGATGGTTGCGTCGATGGCACATGTGCTAAATCTGGGGCTTGCACGGGTGACGATAAATCGCAGTGTCTCCGCTTGTTCCGTCCTTGCGTGGGCGTTTCTTCGCTCGAAGAATTGATCGATATGAATGCGAGTAAGGATCCGAATACGAAGTTGATCGTCTGCGATCCGGTTCAATTTGGTGGCATGTTCTGCGTTGCCAAAAAAGACAGCGACGGCAAAGTCGTCGGTGGTGAATTCAAGTTTGGGTTCTACAGCATGGAAGGGCGTAGCGACTATGCCAACGAAGGCGATGTCGTCTACCATGAAGACCAACAGGAATGTCAGAAATCGGACGAGATTAAATACGATTTCACTGCATCGTATCAGACGAGCCGTGGATCGCAGTCGACGAAATACCTCGAATTGGAAGATCACAAACCAAATCCAGAGCTTGGAGATCCGGGGGATTCGTCGTACGAAAAATACTACGGCAATGGCGTCGACGAAGACTGCGATGGAAAAGATGTTCCTCGCGAGCAATGCGTCGTTCCTGAAAAAACGGGATGCTTTGTTTCGAGTATTGTGCAAGATATACCCGAGAAAGGAACTCTCTTGACTACGTATAAGGGTACTTTGGAGAAGTGCAAAAAGGGACTCACAGGCCTTACTGACGAAGAAGTTTTGGCGAAGTGCGGTTGCATTGGCAAATACGAATGTGAACCTGAGAGTACAAAGCCCGTGTGCAAGAGCGGTGGTTATGTTATCGATAAAGATAAGATCACCGAATACATAAAAGCCGATCCGTCGAATGGTAGCATGTTCTGGGATTGTTTGAACAACTAGCCCTTGGTTTTAAGCGCTTCTTTTGATACGCAGCCTCCCCACTTTTTGGGGAGGCTTTTTTTGTTTTTGAGCGTGGATATCGAGAAAGAGCATGTAGAATTGCCCCGAGCGCGGGCGTTGAAACGACGTCATTGCCCGAGAGTTCTTTGTCATTTGCTTTGTTTTGTGTTCTAATTGAGCCATCGCATTAAAATCTATGCATAGGGCAAAGATTGGAAAACCGTTGCAAAGGGATGACGATGAAGTTGACATCAATATGGAAGAGTTTTTCTGAAATCCCCATACCGCGCAAGCTGGGCAAGATTTTGGCTTGGTGCGTGATGGGGTTTGGTTTGTTTTGCCTCGTCTTGGGGATGATCGTCAAAGACGATATGCCGGCATTGGCGCAAAGAGCCCCCGACGGGGCAACGGTTGCCCAAGTCGCCGAGAGCGTCGATGCTCCGACATTGGCGCAAAGAGCCCCCGACGGGGCAACGGTTGCCCAAGTCGCCGAGAGCGTCGATGCTCCGACATTGGCGCAAAGAGCCCCCGACGGGGCTACGGCTGCAAATCCTGTAGATGCCGACCCTGGGGCGACGCCGCAGGCGGCGGTGACCGACAAGCGCGCGAACAATTCGACGCAAGCGATAGTAGATTTCAAGCGCGAAAACGATGAAACGAGCATATTGAGCCGTATCATGAGCGTTTTTGGGATCTTTGCATTTATCGGCATTGCTTGGTTGATGAGCAATAACCGCAAGAGAGTTCTTTGGAAACTCGTCGCCGTGGGGACGGGGATTCAGCTCGTTTTTGCGTTGTTTATTTTGCGCACATCGGTTGGGAAGGCGATTTTCTCGTTTCTCAACGATGCCGTAACGGTACTGCTCGATTTTACGTCGGCGGGAACGACGTTTTTGTTTTCGAGTTTCGTCTCTGGGCAGGTCGAGTCGGCA
This sequence comes from Myxococcales bacterium, assembly GCA_004554395.1. GTDB lineage: Bacteria > Myxococcota_A > Bradymonadia > UBA4248 > UBA4248 > UBA4248. Next base: position 12,642 of record SFMP01000080.1, read on the forward strand.
TTTGCCAACACGGCGATGAGCATATTGCCGCCGATTATCTTCTTTAGCTCGCTGATGACGGTTCTGTACCACTTGGGCATCATGCAGTGGATCGTGAAGGGGATGGCGGTCTTTATGATGAAGTTCATGGGTGTATCGGGGGCGGAATCGCTTTCATCGGTCGCGAATATCTTCGTCGGGATGACCGAGGCACCGCTCGTCGTCAAGCCGTATGTCGAGAAGATGACGAAATCGGAGTTGTTTGCGATTATGACGGGGGGCATGGCGACGGTAGCCGGCGGCGTGATGGCCTCGTATGTGGCCATGTTGCAGCCGTATTTCCCCGATATTGCAGGGCATTTGATTGCGGCTAGCGTGATGAGTGCGCCCGCATCGCTCGTCATTGCGAAATTGATGATTCCCGAGACCGAGACGCCCGAAACGATGGGAAAAGTCAATTTGAACGAAGAAAAGCCCGATGCGAATGTCATCGATGCGGCGGCTCGTGGCGCGGGCGAGGGCTTGCAGTTGGCGATGAACGTCGGTGCCATGTTGTTGGCCTTTGTCGCGCTCATTGCGCTCATCAATTTTGTGCTCGGTTTGCCGAGTCGGATCGTCAACGATAATACATACGAACACGTCAAGGCTTACGTCGTGCAAGAAGGCGGGGCGGTTGATCCGGCTTGCGAGAGCTCGTTTTCGAAGATCGATACGATAGCGTGCACGCATTCGGCGCTCATGGAACTGGCGCGTTTGCGCCATATATCGGTCGATCCGATGTTTACGGAGCTACGCGGCAGCCAGCTCGAGCAAATCGACCAAGTCGACGCAGTTTATCGCACGGTGATCGATAAAACGGGGGCGTTGACGGCGAAACCCGACAACGGACCGTCGTTAAGCCCCGATGTGCCCGATAAATTGGAGAAAAAATCGCTCTGGCCACTGCTTTCGTTAGAGACGATTTTGGGTTGGATCTTCTTCCCCATTGCGTTTTTGATGGGTGTGCCGTTGAGCGATTGTTTCTTAGTTGGGCAATTGTTGGGCGAAAAGATGGCGATAAACGAGTTCGTCGCCTATTTGCATTTATCTCAGGTCGTCGAGCAACTCAGTTATCGATCGATTGTGATATCGACGTATGCATTGTGTGGGTTTGCCAATTTCGGATCGATAGCGATTCAGATAGGAGGAATCGGGGGAATGGCGCCATCGAGGCGTTCGGAGATAGCCAAATTTGGCATCAAATCGATGATAGCGGGATCGATAGCGGCATTTATGACGGCTACGATAGCAGGTGCATTGATATAGCCCGTCCGTCGTCCACACGCCGCCGTATGCGCACAGCGTAGCGAGCACATAGGCGGCGGCGCGGGCGTATTGCGCGAAGCGCAATAGCCGCGCAACAAAAAGAAAAAAAAGAAAAGAAATTAGAACTTCCACATATCGGGGTCGACGGGATCGTCGCGGAATGTGGCGAGTGCTTGCAGGAAGGCGCTGCGAGGAATCATGGTGGCGCCATAGCGTTTCATGTTTGGCGTGTAGTCTTGGCAGTCGATGAGTTGGAAGCCGAAATCGCTCGCGCGTTGAACAAAATGCACAAAAGCGACCTTTGCACTGTCGGAAATTCGGGTGAACATCGATTCGCCGCCGAAAATTCGGCCCATACAAGTGCCGTAGAATCCGCCGCAGAGTGTGCCATCGTCGTCGTAGGCTTCGACGGAGTGTGCAATGCCGCGATCGCGTAGGTCGCAGAAAGCGTCGATGTAGTCGTTGGTGATCCAGGTGCCGGCTTCGTGGCGTCGGGCGGTGGTGGCGCATTGGACGATGACGTCGCAGAAGGCTGTGTCGCAGTGTATGGTGAAAGTGCGTTTGGCGATGGTGCGCCGGAGCGAATGTGAGACGTGGAGGTCGGCGGGGCGCAAAACAAATCGCTTGCGAGGGCAATAAAATGGTATGACGGGGTGGCTGGGAGATGGCCAAGGAAAAAAGCCGTTGGCGTAGCACGTTGCGAGGTCGTTTGCGTCGTATTGCGTGGCGTAGAAGCCGATGTCGGAGTCGGGGATGAAGTCGACTGGGGGCGTTTCATAGAGATCATAGTCGGATTTGTCGTCGCGGAGTCGTAAGAAAGTCATGGCATTTTGTGATAAGGCAAAAGTGTGCGAAAAAAAATCGTAAAGATATCGGTTATCGTTTTGGCATTGTTCGTCGTAGGCCTAACGGCGTGCATTGTAGTGCGGCAAATTGCGATAGGTCAAGTGTCGCAAAAGGCGATGGCGCGCTTGACGGGCACGGGGGCGACGTTCGAGATCGAAACGGGATGGGCGTTTTGGTGCGTCGATTCGATGAAGATCGATTTTGGGGAGATTGGGGGCGTCGAGGCCGAACATATATGTTTGACGAACCCATGGGGGGCGATGTTTGGCGACGAAGTCGATGTGGCGGTGGGGAAGGTTCGTGCCAAATTCGATAGTTCCGACGTGGCGAGCGTTCGAGAACGGATCGTTTCAATTCGATCGAAGTTTGGAAATGGTGAATTAAAATCGATAGAAACGGATTCCAGCAAAAGATATAGCGCAGTTGTTGGCGATTTTGAGATTTCTATGCGAAGTGGCGACGACGTATCGTTGTCGTTTCGAGGGCGCGATATTTCGGGGTATGCAGGCGGTGGGGAGATCGGCGTCGATGGCGTTTTGACGCACAGGTTGACGGGACGCAGATTGCCGTTTTCGATCGACAGCATGCCGGAGATGAGTTTGGAGGCACGGTATCGCCGGGCGGAGAAATCGGGGAATGCGTCGGTTCGGTTTGAGCCGGCACTTTCGGGATCGTTTTCGAAGTGGGGGCGTTCGTTTTCGGGGGCGATATCGTCGTTTGAAGTCGATTGGGATGCCGAAGAGGTTCGATTGTCGATGGGCGATGCGTCGTTAATGCCGAGCGGTGGCGCGGTTTTGCCGCCTGTGGTGATGGCGCACCGAGAGAATGATGAATCCAATGTGCCAGATGAAATGGGGGCAAAAAAGGGGGCTGAAACGCCGATGTTGACGGCGCGTGGTGTATCGATTGCGTTGCCCAGGGGGAGGTTTCGCGTGGCGGATATTGCGGCGGTTCGGATCGATCGACCGCGATTGAGCGTCGATTTGGCGGAGTTGCTAGAGATCCCTGCATTGAAAGAAAATGCGGTCGTTTCGGCATTTGTTCGATTTTGGAAGCAAGATGCGGGCGCATTTTTGGGCGAAGCGCCAAAATTATCGGTTCGTCGCGAAGATGTGATCAAGAATGCGCCGAAAGTCGTGAAGAATCCGCTTCCGAAGGAGAAGCTCGAGAAATGGCGGGGGGCGATAGCGCAGTTTGGCGATCGCGTGCGAGCGTTGCCGGCGATAGACATTCGCGAGGGCGAGATCGCTGTGTTGCATGGATCGGATGTGTTTGAGCTTGATGCGATATCGATCAATACGTCGAAGATGTTTAAGGAGAGCCAAGATTTCGAGATACATTTCGACGTGCGCGGAGCGGATGTGATGTTTGGTGTGTCGTATCCGAAAGATGCGGCATTGCCGAGGCTAGCATTTCGAGCGTCGCAGCTCGGGGCGCCAGATTTTTTGCGATTGCTGAATTTGCCGATCCCCGAGCAGAATTCGGGCGATGTGACGTTTGACGTTGGGTTATCGTTTAGCGAAGAATCGGTGTCGATCGATGGGCGTTTGGCGCTACGAGATTTTGCGTTTTATCACGAGAAGATAAGCCCAAACACGATCGAGGGGATCGATATGAAGTCGTCGATCGTGGCGTCGTATCGATTTGCCGATGACTTGGTGACGATAGACCCCATCGAATTTGAGATGGGTCCGTTGAAGGTCCATGGGACGGTGAGCGTCGAAGCGGTTCGGAATCAGCCGGTGATATCGTTTGAGTTTTCGAGTGAAAAGATAGCGTGTGCATCGCTGTCGGAAGTGATTCCGAAGGGATTTTTGCCGACGATAACGAAGTTGTCGTTTGAGGGGGGAGAAATGTCGCCATCGATATCGGGGAAGATACCGTGGAAGTATCCGTTGACGGCGACGTTGAAGGCGACGGGGTTTGAGGACAAGTGTTTGCCGGTATTGGTCGAACCGCATCGGACGGAAGTCATTGCGGCGCGAGATTTTACGCATACGACGACGTATACGTATTTCGTCGACTCGATAACGGTGGGGCCAGGGACGCCGTCGTATGTGAGGCTTTCGCAGTTGCCGCCTTATGTGAAGGCGGCGATGATGTTGACCGAAGACAAGCGATTTTACGAGCATGGGCCGTTGCGCGTGTCGTTTATCGAACGTGCACTTCGATTGAATTTGAATGCGCGTCGATATGTGTATGGCGGGTCGACGATAGGCCAACAACTCGTGAAGAATTTGTTTTTGCGCCGGACGAAGAACATCGCTCGCAAACTCGAAGAGGCACTGATCACTTGGCACATGGAGACATTTGTCACCAAATCGCGGATCTTAGAGCTCTACATCAACATTATCGAGTTTGGCCCCGACGTATATGGGATCGAGCAGGGGGCGCAATTCTATTTTGGGAAGCATGCTCGCGATTTGACGCCGTTGGAGGGTGCGTTTTTGGCTTCGCTGAAAGTGGCACCGTCGAAAGGTGGGCGATTCTACAAGAATGGGTTCCCAAAAGACGGCCGTTGGTGGGAGCGGAGGCAGAAGTACATCTTAAAGGTATTGGCGGAAAACGGCTATATATCGCCGTTAGAGGTGATCGCAGCGTATGATTGGCGTCCGCAGTTTGTGTACCCCGACGACCCGAAAGATTGGCGTTCGGTGTGGTTAGAGAAGTACACGGCGTATATGCGCGATGGGGACAAAGCGCTCAAGCGCGGCGTGCAGGGGGCAGAGAACGACCCATTAGAACGGCGAGAAAGCGGTGGATTGGGGACAGAAATCCCCGATTGAATCGATTGAAGAGAATAGAAACGCGATGAAAAGGTAGAGATGGTGGTTCAAAAGTGGAAGATTGGGCAAAGAGAGGACAGGAAACCCCAGGCCGCATCGAAGAAGATGGCTTGAGCGCGGCTTGGGGTGGGGATAAAAA
>SFMP01000081.1 GCA_004554395.1 Myxococcales bacterium
AACGGGGTACGTTGCACGCTTCCGAAGCCTTTGATGAGTTCAATCGTTTCGTCGACGTTTGAAAATACGAATATTGACCTCGATGTGGAAGGCGAGGCTGCAGGCATTGTCTTCACAAGTGTTGATGCCTCGATATTGAAAAATATGACGGTGAGCGGTTCGCTTAAATCTTTTAATGTGGAGGAAGTTGGTGGCGTGGCTGGAATTTTGTTGAATACCATGCCGGAACCGACGCGGGTGATTGATGTGGCTGTAAAAAACATTTCGGTGGTCAATAATAACATTTACACATCTATAGGCGGGATGTTTGGGCATTTGAAGAACACACGAAAGACACCGATCATGATTGATCTGGCCAACGTCGAACAGAAAGTGCTCAGTGTCAAAGGGAGGTCGAGTGTTGCCGGGTTGTTTGGTATGATTGAGTTAACTTCTGACGATAATACGGCGCCATCCTTTAAAATCGCCAATATCAAGGGGCAGGTGGATAAGGTCCATGGTGAGAATGATGGTGTTGGAGGTATGATCGGATTCGTTCCCTCCGGTGTTCATATTGAAAACATTGATTGGACTTCTGGCGAAGTTGAAGGTGGAGGTTCTGCCATCGGTGGATTGATTGGGTTTACGGGAGGCGTGCTTTCCGACATCAATGTGAAGGTGAACTCCATCAAGTGCGCGGGGAGTGCCTGTGGCGGACTGATCGGGCGGAATGAAAGCAATGGCTCAATCCAAAACGTCGATCTTCGTGTTCGTCGCATCGAAGGTGGTGATAACATGGGCGGTCTTATCGGGTTTGATGGAGGCACGGTTTCTCATGCGTCGTTGGCTTTTGATACCGTGGTAGGTGCCAGACAAGTGGGTGGGGCTTTTGGGCTTGTCAAGACCAAGAATCCTGCGAGCTACATTTCAGTGCGTGGTAACTCTATTGTTGGAGATGACGTAGTAGGCGGCGTGGTTGGAGAGGCACATTATCGTTCGTGGTCGGATGTCATCAGCTATGTCAACTATGTTGAGGCTACGAATGTAAATTTGTCCAACGGAGGATCATTCCTTGGTGGTTTTGCCGGATATATAGAGTATCAAAATACAGAAAGTAGCTTAAAGATTCTGGATGGGGCCAATATTCGAACCGACAAGATGGTTGGTCAAGAGATGATAGGCGGTTTGGCTGGAGGCATCAAATATGATGGTGACAATTTGGATGCGCTTGCGCTTTCCAATATTTCGTCACAAACCAACTTTGTTTTCCACAGGAACATTTTCCCTTACCATGGAGGGTTTGTTGGTGGCATTTTGACTTCATCGACGGCAAAGGCCATCACATTTGAGAATGTTGTTTCTACGGCGTCGAAATATTATGTCGATGATGAGGAACCGAATTATTATGGAATGCTGATTGGTTTATCCCCCACTCTGTCGTGGAATCTCAAGGACACCTTTTTCTATACCTCTGGACGGAGTTATGAAACCACCATTAAATCTGGTTTCGTTTACTCTACAACCGGTCTTCGGTATGCGGAAACCGCGAGTGACGGCGTGATCAGTACAGATCAGATCGTGGAGAAACTTGGCAAGGGTTGGGCTGTCGACGATTATGTGCTTGATGGCAAATCGGTCAAAATTCCCGTGCGCCAGATCGAAGGGATGACGCTGCCCGAACCGTTTGAATAGTTTTTTTTGTGGGGGGATCAGTCCCCCCACGCTCCCCGAAATGCGAAAGGGGCACGCGGCAACGCCGCGTGCCCCTTTCGCATTTCATGAGGGTGAGAGGCTTGGTGTTGTCGTGTTTTGTCCGAGCTTTTTGTGGGGTTGGGGGGAGTTTTTGTTTTTGGTCTGGGTATTTTGTGGGTTCGGGGTAAGGTGACATTTCTGGTGCGCTTGCGCTTTCCAATATTTCGTCACAAACCGACTTTGTTTTCCATCGGAAAGTTTTCCCTTATGATGTTGTTGAGTGGCATTTGGGCTACATCGACGGCAAAGTCATTGCATTTGAGAATGTGGTTTCTACTGCGTCGAAATATTATGTCGATGATGCGGAACCTGCTTTGAGCAATGCAGCGGTTTGGGTGCATTGCTCAAAGAAGAGGTCAATTTTTTTGCCGCATTCCATGACTTCGGCGTGGGAGAGTACGGATCGCGAGCGATTTCGTAGGGGGCAAACAGATCGTGCGAATCGCACGAATTGTCGTAGTAGGCTTGGATCGTTTGAGCCGCCACCGTTTTGCCGAAGCGCCGCGCCCGGCTCACGCATACATATCGCGTCGATTTGTTGAGCCATCGATTGAGATACGCGATAATCCCCGTCTTATCGACGTATGTATCTTCGCTGATAATCTGCTGAAAGCCCACATTTCCTGGATTCAAAAAAATGCCCATACTAGCCTCCTCGGTCATCGCGTCGGGCAGCTCGGCCGCCCGACACACAAATAGCTATTATATCGCATTGTTGGGGCAATGGCGAGTGCGTGGGAGTTTGTTCAGGTCTAACACATTTATCAATTCCCACTATGCATCCGCGTTTTTAGCCACGATCCCCCGAGCGCTCTCTGCAAATACCCTCCCGCGCTCGGTATAGCTCTTAAACATGTCGTAGCTCGAGCATCCCGGCGAAAGCACGACATATCGGCACGCATCGGCAAGTGCGAGTTCGTAGCCCAAAACGACAGCATGTTCGAGGCTATCAGTGCAATGGCGCGGTATTTCAGGGATGACTTCTTGCGCTTCGCGACAGAACCGCTCGGTCAATGCACCGATGACGACGATGTGTTTGACGTCGTGTTTCATCTCTTCGAGCCATTCCCCTAGGTGTAGCCCCTTGTCGACGCCGCCGACGATGAGCACGCTTGGCGCTTGCAATGCTTGCAATGCTGCAATGGCGGCGTGCGGATTTGTCGCCTTCGAATCGTCGATAAAGTCGACGCCATCCCGCGAGCAAATGTATTCAATTCGATGATGCGGTAATTGATACGAATCAAATGCAGCAATAATGTCACTAAACGAACATCGTTCGATGCAAGCGGCGAGTATTGCCGCCATGGCATTCATCGCATTGTGCCGCCCGCGAAGCCCCGTGCGTTCAAATGCAAACGAAAACGTTTTGCCTCCAAATGCTATATGAATATCGGTGCCATCGAAATAGGCATAATCGACGGCATCGGCTGGCAAATCGTCGCGCGATGCCGCGTAATAACAAAGGCGCGCCGTCGTTCTCGTGTTCCAAGTGCGGATTTCTGGGTCCGAAGCGTTCAGAATTGCCCAATCTTCTGGCGTCATATTGGCGAGCATTCGCCGTTTCGTCGATACGTATGCATCCCAATCGCCTTTGAAATACTCGCTATGGTCTTCGGCGATGTTCGTCGCAATGAGGCAATGCGGGTGAAATCGCGGGCAAAAAGCGAGCTGGAAAGCACTCGTTTCGACGACAAATCGCGCAGTGTCGTCGGCGCATTGCAAAACGACTTGCGCCAGCGGAATGCCAATGTTCCCGCCGCACGCGTTGCGAATGCCGCAAACGGCAAGTAGGTGGGCGGTGAGGCTCGTCGTCGTCGTCTTGCCATCGGTGCCCGTAATGGCGACAATCGGCGTATCGGTGGCACAAGCCGCGAGTTCGAGCTCTGCCAAAACGTCGACATGCTTTTGCGCCGCCTCGGCAAAAATGGGCAGCGATGGTTCGAGCCCCGGACTCGTGACGATCGCCGTCGCATCGCCGATTTCATTGCGCCCGAGCACGAGTTCGGTGCCAGGCGGCAATTTCGACAAAAAATCCGCGCGCCTCGTTTCATCGGCACAATCCGATGCAATAACGCGTTTGCCCAAACGGTGCAAAAGATGCGCCGCCGCAATCCCCGAGCACCCAAGCCCAAAGACGGCAACGCACCGATGTGACGGAATCGGATCGATGATATTCATGTCGTTTTCGTGTCCTCAATCGAAAGGTAATGTGCAGCCCAACCGCCTCTCCGGCGCAGGCGCGCGCATATTACGCCAATCCCCTCGCGTGTCAAAGTCCGATAACGGGCGTTATTCGCTCACCGCGTCACAATACATTAACGTTTCGTCCGCCTCTTGTGATAAAGCCGCACATGGAGTCGTGTGCGAATACGAAGCCCGAATCGCTCGATTCCCGTGGGGGCAAAGCTATCGTGCCTTAACGGCACAAAGCGGCTTCGCCGGCGCTCTATTGCCAACGGCAATACGAGCTCAGGCACGCCCTATTGCCGTTGGCAATACGGGCTCTGCTCGCCCTATCGGCTTGCGCCGATACGGGCTCGTGCGCGGCTATGTGCTCACTGCGTTGCGCGCATACACCGCGTTTTTTTTCGACTGTCTGGCTCGCTCTGAGCAGCAGAAAGAGATTAGGTCATTATGCAAAATCGTGCATTGGATATGGATACCCTACATCGTCGTCTTCGCGCCTATCGTCGATCGATTGCCTTCGTATGTGCATTGAGTTGCATCGCCGGCGCCACGAGCGCCACGGCCAAAGAAGGCGAAGCCATCGCCCCAAAACCTGCAATATGGATTGAGCCATCGCAGATGTTTTCGTCGCAATCGGGCGCATCTTGGATCGATACGCGCCCGAGCGTTGCCGAACCGACCGCCCAAAGCCGCATCGTTGCAACAGGGGCAAACGATGCCATCGTCGAATCGATGGGGGCGTATTGGCTCATCGATGCTTCGTTCAAAACGCAGACGCCAATCGAATACCCCAGCGATATGCGCTGGACTTCGGTCGATGAATCGGGGCGCATATCGGTCTTTGCCAACGAAACACTCTATGCGCAATCGAGCTCGGGCGACTTCGTGCCCGTTCTATCGTTGCCCGGCGTCAGAGTCATCGACGGCGCCGATTCGGTCGTCGCCTATGCCGATGCACAAAAGCTCTCGATCGCCGATTTGGCACAAGGCACCGTGCGCACGATTGCACTCACCGATTTCTTCGACGACGAAAAAGTCGCCCAAATGACGCCCGAAGCCGTTGCACAAGCCGAAGCCGCGGCAAATAAAAAGGGCAAAAAAGCGAAACAAAAACAAGCGGCAACGAAGACTGGGCAAGACGCCAACGATGCCCCCGTTGCACAAATCGCCGAGATGACGGGGATTTGGTGGCGACACGACGGCGTAGGCGTCGTGCGCGTGCGAAGCATACTCAACGTGCGTACATTTATCACGACCGATAACGGGCGCACTTGGCGACGATCCGACGACGCACCCGATTCACTCACTCACGAATTCGGCTTGATATGGGATTCTCAATCGCGCGTCTTGAGCGCCGACGCCACTCGATGGATCGACGTCGCAGGCAAAACATACGCCCCTGCCGACCGATTCCTCTCGGCGCAAAGCGTCGAAATTGCTAGCGATTTGCCCGAACATTGGACTCGACTCGAATCGCCAAAAGGCGCAGATAATTCGGAATCTACAGCTATCCCCGAATCCAATTCGGAATCGACTTGCCAAAATCCCGATGGATCGCCATGCGTCAAACTGCCACTCATCGCGCCCCAAGCCGATTCCCCCTCCGATTTCCCAATCATGCGTTCGCAAGCATCGGGCAAAGTCGAAGCAACGACGACCGAAGGGTTATATGCACCCAAGCCCGAAGCGCAGGGGTTGCGGCTATGGCTCACGCGCGATGCGCGTTGTTTGCTGCCCGGTAGTTGCACCACCGAGGCGATTCAAGCGCCTCGGGCATGGATGCAACGCCCCGACGATGCCGCCCCCATCGCCATTGAATTGCCACGAGGTTGCCTGCCGCGCTACATCGGGGCGCAAAAGGGGCTAGGCATCGTCTTCTGCGATAAATCGAGCGATTCGATCGGGGTCTATACGCGATCGGCATCGAGCGATTGGGCTTTCGAAACTGATCTCCCCGCCGCCTCGGTCGACGGAAACGCCACGCGCATCTTCTCGGGCGACGATGGCACGCTCATCGTCGTCGGGCAATGCTCCGACGAAGCCGTCGCCCCAGCAGCTCCCGCCGAAACATCCGAAGCCGAACTGCCCCCCGCTCCTGCAACGCCTGCAAAACGCATCTGCAATGTCGCCATTCGTCGCCCCAACGAAATCGGCATACAAGCGACACCGCTCTATCGCGCCACCACCGACGATGCACAAAGCTCAGATTCCGACGATAAATCGAAAGATAAATCAAAATTCGGCGACAAATCGAAAGATTCATCGTCCGATACACAAACGGTCGAATCGGTCGATGAATCCCCGACGGCAACCGTGCCAACGTGGCGCATCGAGCGCCCCGAAAACGCTGTCGGCTATGTGCCGCTGCGAAACGGTGAGTTTTTGACGATCGAATCGACAGGAGCTTCGTCGGCGCATCTATTGCGGTTTTGGGCCCCCGAAAAATCCCAAAGCTCGGTGCCTGCCGGAGCCTATTCCGAGCTATTATCGGAATCATTTGATCCCGCGCCTTTCGACGGCCTCGTCATGACCGACGAAGGTTGTCTCTCGCTCTACGACTCATCTTCTCCCCCCCCCCAACTACTCGCCGTTGACGGCGGATTCTCAAACATGACATGTGCCGATTCGCGCACAATTGCCCTCGAAGAAAAGGCAAAGCGCGATGCACAAGAGCAAGGCGATCAAGCCATTGGCGACGATCACTATGGCTTGCGATTGGGCGCCGGCGGATTCTTTACGGTCAACGACGTCCAAACGTGGTTCATGCGGATCGAAGCCCTCATCCCGGTCTATGGAGGGCAATACGAAGTTGGCTTGATGTACCGCATGGCGGGTGGCAATAAATCGACTGCGATGGGGCATATCGGAATGGCCTCGGTACGTTGGCGCTACGATGGATTCGAATTGTTCGATTTTGCCGTCGGTGCCGGCATCGGATTCGGAAGCATGTGCGGCTACGAGAAGCCCAAAGATACGAGCTCAGAAGTCGCCGGCGACGAAAACGAATCGAGCACCAATCGATCGAAATCGGGCTATGAAAAATGTAGTACGTATTCGTTGCGCTACCAAATATCGGGCATAGCTACGTATAAACTCAACGAACAATGGAAGCTATTTATCAGTGCCGAGCTATTGGGCGGCACGAGCTGGGGCTTCGACGTCGCCGGTGGTATCGAAATCCGCTTCTAAACCACAACGACAGGGGGAGACTCGCGCCCTGAATGGGCGCCAGAACACAGCTCGGGGTGTAGCGTAGCGCAACCCCGGGAAGGCGGCGTATTGCCCAACGGGCAATAGCCGCCAGGAGCCCGTATTGAGCCCAAAGGGCGAAATAGGGCGACCCAGAGCCCGTATTGAGCCCAAAGGGCGAAATAGGGCGACCCAGAGCCCGTATTGAGCCCAAAG
>SFMP01000082.1 GCA_004554395.1 Myxococcales bacterium
ATCGCGGCAAGAAGGCGTGCAATATCGCCATAGGTCATCTTCTGACCGTATGGGATTTGTAAGAGGATTTGCCATACAGATAACCGAAAAACAGAGCCTATGATATGCAACCGTGGCATGAAATTCGGTTCTCTTCCCATAAAATATTCATCCAACCAACGCTTAGTTTCGGCAAGCGAGGGAGTATCTTGTTCGATATATTCGCATGGCAAGATGTCGCGGTAGTGTTTTGAGCCATCAAAAGAGACCCCGTTTAACCCGATATCATCGGAGACAAGCAGTATACGCCCCAAAGGGGAATCGTAATATTGGACAAATTGTGACATGTGAGTAGAAATATCGATTATTGGTGTCATAGAATCAGTTACAAGTTTTGCAAATCAATATATGCGGTTATTCATTTTAATTTATAATCGTGCATTTCAGGAATTGCGCCGCCGGCAACTGCCCATAGATAAAGGCATACGACGCTGCAATAGGGAGTAAATCGCCTTCGATATTTTTCGAACAATTTGCGGTCGATGTTTCGATGGTGATATACCATTCGCAGGCCGCGTTGAATCGCTAAATCGTCGAAACTAAAGATATTTGGACGTTGTAAACAAAAAAGCATAATCATTTCGGCTGTCCAAACGCCAATGCCCTTCAATGAGCAAAGTGCGAGAATCGCCTCATCATCGTCCATTTGTGCGACACCATTCAAATCGAATGCTCCAGTATGAACTTTTTCGGCAAACTCGGTGATATATTCGGCTTTGCGGAAGGTCATGCCCAAAGATTGCAACAGGGGAACGCCCGCCAACAGAATAGATTGGGCATCGACGATGCCTAACACATCGTGCATCCGTCGCCAAATCGTCGTCTGGGCTTTCGTCGAAATCTGTTGCCCAACGATGTGATGAACGACAGAGGAAAACAAATCCGTATCGACTTCGCGTTCGACATGGCCAATTCGATCGATGACTCTGCAAAGACGGACATCCTTTTTTCGCAAATAAGAGAGTTCCCTATCGCCATATTGAAAAGTCGATTTTTCATTTTGACAAAGTGTTGGTTCCATCTACGCTCCTCGCCGTAGTAATCCATGATACGCAATTATGGGGTTGCGATGTATCCTGCTGGGCCATCTCCCGCGCCCGCTGGGCGCGGGAGACGTATAGGGGAATCGCTTAGCCCCAGGGTTGCGCTACGCTTACCCTGGGCTGTGTTCTGGCGCCCTTTCAGGGCGCTAGATATCGGACTAAGTGATAATCAAATGACACAGTAACTCAGTACATCATTCATTTTCAGTATTGCCTTGTCGATTTCTTCTCCATTAATCGTGCCAATGAATTGCCCTTGTTCTGGCTCTTGAACAAATCTAACCCGACATACATCTACGAATAATTGAACTAATAGAAACACTTTCAAAAAAATCATCTTTTCAAAATCTGTATACATATTCCAATCTATTCTATCTTCATCTATGATGACTTTTTTCATTATATCTAGATATTTTTTATAAACGTCATATACTTTATTTAATAGATTTAAATATTCGCATATTATTAAATCAAGATCAGATAACTGCTTCTGAATTGTCGGAATATTCTGTTTGAAATTACAAATCTTCTCATATCTATTTTTTTCATTTTTAAGATTTTTCAATCCAGTGCATAATAAAACGCATCCCCCCACCACCCTCCACACGCCACTCTTAGTATCATCTAAGAGCCTAGCACCATGAGCTATACCAGCCCCTCCTGATGCAAGAGTACCACCTCCGAGAAACGCCAAAATAGCATTTGTAGCAGCAATACCGTGTAAACCCGCTATTGCAGCACCTGTTCCAGCGGTACCAAATGCACTCACAGCCGCTATAGTCATTCCCCCTGCAGCAAGTCCGGCAATAGATCCGGCAGCAATGCTACTAATCCCCCCCAATAGTGCTGATGCAAATGCAGAGACCTTGCGTACCTCATCAAATTGAAGTTTTCGAATTGTATAGCTATCGGTCGAATACTCTGGGTAATCAATTTCAATTTGAAATTTTTGCAATAATTCACATACTTGTTCTAGTGAATTAAATATTTCCAATTCCAGTCTTCCGAGCTGTTCAAAACGCTTTTCCACAGCAGTTCTTTGTGGAATTATTGCTTTTTCGCAGTATTCCAAAATTTTAGTGGCTTCCTGCGAAATCACAATGGCATCACGATGACTCTGCGCACCAGCATTTTTTGCAACATATCCAACAACAGTGCCCAACTTAGCCACTACTTTTCCCAATATGATTGGAATTGGCATCTTTATCCTCCCAAAGCGATAGAAAGACCACTAAATCGCACAAAACAGATAGCAACCAGTTTGAATTATGCTCGCATTCGTCTGTAGAATCAACAACCTATTGAGAATATATGAGGCTACGATGGAGAAGAGCTAATGTAATTCTCGTCAAAACCGGCATGAATAGGTATTTGGCATCGTTTGTCACCTCGGAAACCCCTAACGGGGTTTATATGAATTGGGATCGCTTTTTACCCCCCGGCGTTGCCGGGGGCTACTCGCGGAAACCCCTAACGGGGTTTATATTGAGCCCGACAGGGCGATAAAGAGCCCGTATTGAGCCCAACGGGCGAGATAGGGCGACACAGAGCCCGTATTGAGCCCAACGGGCGAAATAGGGCGACCAAGAGCCCGTATTGAGCCCAGCGGGCGAAATAGGGCGACAGCGCGGGCGTATGCCGCCCCGCGGGGGCGGGATAGCCGCGCCAAAGAAGAAATATAAACAGTTATTGTATAATTGAAATTATATTAAATGAATGGGCGTTTGCATAATAAATGATATTATTATGCAAACATTGAAAGTGGAGAGATGGAATTAGCGGGCTGTTTCGACGGCGCGTGTTTCGCGGATGACGCAGACTTTGATGCGGCCAGGGTATGTGAGTTCTTGTTCGATGCGTCGTGCGATGTCGCGGCTGATGACGGATGCTTTTTCGTCGTCGATGATGTTGGGTTCGACGAGTACGCGGATTTCGCGGCCGGCCTGGATGGCGTAGCATTTTTCGACGCCTTCGAAGGAGAGGCTGATTTTTTCGATGTCTTCGAGTCGTTTGATGTATGTTTCGAGGATTTCGCGTCGTGCACCGGGTCGAGCGCCTGAGAGCGCGTCGGCGGCCATGGCGAGGTGTGCGTAGACGCTTTCGGGTTCTGCTTCGCCGTGGTGTGCGGCGACGGCGTTGCAGACGAGAGGTGATTCGCCGTGTTTTTTGAGGAATTCCGCGCCGATTTCAGCGTGTGAACCTTCTTGTTCGTGGTCCATGGCTTTTCCGACGTCGTGTAGGAGTCCGACGCGTCGAGCGAGTTTGACGTCGAGTCCGAGTTCAGCGGCCATGATTCCGCAGAGCCATGCGGCTTCGATGCTGTGGCACCAGATGTTTTGTCCGTAGCTCGTGCGATATTTGAGTCGTCCAATCATCATGATGACTTCTGAGTCGACGTTTTGAATGCCGAGTTCGAAGAAGGCTTGGTCGCCGGCTTCGCGTATGCGTTCGTCGATTTCTTGGCGGACTTTTGCGACGGTTTCTTCGATGCGGCCTGGGTGGATTCGGCCGTCGGCGATGAGTCGTTTGAGCGTTTGTGCTGCGACTTCGCGGCGGATGGGGTCGAATGCCGAGATGACGACGGTTTCGGGCGTATCGTCGACGATGAGATCGACGCCGGTTGCGGCTTCAATGCTTCGGATGTTGCGCCCTTCGCGACCTATGATGCGGCCTTTGACTTCGTCGGATGGGAGGTTGACGGTGCGCACGCAACGTTCTGCGACGTAATCGCCTGCGAATCGTTGTACGGCGACGCTGAGGATTGTCTTTGCGCGTTTTTCGGCTTCCATGGTGGCGTCGTCTTCGATTTGTCGTGCGATTTTTGCGGCTTCGAATTTTGCCTCTTCTGTGATCGATGCGATGACCATGGCTTTTGCCTCATCGGCGGTCATTTCGCTGATTTCTTCGAGTTTTTTCTGCGCCTCCTCGAGCATTTCTTCGCTCTGTTTCATGCGCTTTTTGGTCTGTTTTGCGGCTTTTTTAATGTTAGTTTCGACGTTTTTGAGTTCTGCTTCGCGTGCGTCGAGCATTTCAGATCGTTTGTCGAGTAGTTCTTCTTTTTTGACGAGTCGAGCTTCGGTTTGGACGATGCCTTCGAGTCGTCGTTTTTCTTCTTTGTCGAGTTTGTCTTGACGCTCGATGGTCTTCTTTTGGATTTCGAGTTCGGCTTCTTTGAGTTTTGCGTCGTGGACGTCTTTTGCCGAGGCTTCGATGCGTTGTCGTGCGAGTTCAGCTTCGGCTTGAATGCGATCGGCCGAGTCGCGTTTTTGCTTCGCTTCTTCGACGATTCGGTCGGCATCGGTGCGGATAGCGCTGGCGTCGCGCTCTGCTTTTTCGAGCAGTCGGACGGATTCGAGTCGAGTTTTTTCGCCGTCGGCTTTCGCTTCGGAACGAATTTTTTCGGCATCATTGCGCGCCGATTCGATCGTCGCATTGATTTCGCGCGCATAGGCAGAACGCCCCATGTGGCGACCTGCACACATACCTACGCCTGCACCTGCTGCCAAAGCCAAGACTGCCCACATAACGGTTCCCATATTTCACTCCAGTTTTTTGTCGATTATCGTTTTGTCGTTGTTATCGCCGCGCACAGGCGGCTTTTGTTTTTGATGAATTATTGCCGCGCTGAGGCGGATCGTGTTTGTGATGAGTTTTTTGCCGCTTTTAGGCGGCTTGCATTGTTCGCTTTTGGGCGGCTTGCATTTGCGATGCGCATTTTGCCGCCGTGGCGGCGACAATCTCTCGTCTCTCGTGTATGCATCGTGCAGAAACCACCGCGCACTGGCAAATATGATTGCGAAGAACTGTCGTCTGCGTTGTGGGAATATTGCAGATTGTACACTTAGAGAAAGAAAAGGCGATTAAAATTCGGGGTTATCGAGTGCGCCCAGAATTTTAGTCAATCTCTCGATATGCGTTTCGACCTTTCTGTTGCTACGTTCTAGTGCCATTTGAGCTTCGGACGCGCGATCGGCGAACTGAATGAGGGCCATGGCCATGAGCTGTGGAATCGCCGAATTGGGAGCGGATTGTTTGAGCGACTGGACGAGAGAGTTGACTTGTGAGACGAGCCCGTTGAGGTACTCGAGGTCTTGCGTCGTCCGAATCGTGAGGTTGATCCCCGCTACGTTAAGGCTGACGGTCTGAACGTCTTGTTTCTTCGGCATTGCCGCATCGGTGACAACGCGTCGTGGCGAAGCGGGTGCGGTTTGATATTCACTCATAGCCATAATATGCCCTACAGGTCTATTTCTAGACCTGACAAAAACCGATTGAATTCGCTCGAATCTGCGCCATGTCACGACAAGATCACTGCGCCAAATCAAGAGACGGCTGGCAGTTTATTATTGAGTGATTTAGGTGTCAAGCAGGGCTTTTTGCGAAGTGGGGAATTGCACGTCATTTCGCGATACTGATCGGAGGCGTTTCTGTGCTCAGTCAAGTGAGGCGTTTCTGTGCCTAGCCCGCCAAAGAAGCAGTTATGCCGAAAGAGCACGGACATTATGAATAGTTGGAAATAAGCGATTGATGGGCGATTGATGGGCTACTGATGGGCTATTGATGTGCCATAAACGCCTTGAGATCGTCGAGGCGAGCCAGGGCGTCGTGACGACCGAGCTCGTACATGGCGAGTATACGGGCAGGATTGCGTTCGAGTCGGCGGATTTTGATCTTTTGGCTAGGTCGGAAGACGAATGCGTCGCCGTCGGATTCGAGTGCATGGATTTCGTCGAGCACGGCGTTATAGCGCTGGTGGCGCGACTGCATCGCGGCGATGTATTTGGGATATTGCCGATAGCAGAATCGGTAAATCTCGTTCATTTCGGGCTTTTTTCGGTAGCCGTCGACTTGGGTGAGGATGATGACATTTTTATCGTAGCCAGAATTCATCATGAATCGAATCGGTATGCTGTCGGAAGTACCGCCATCGAGAAGTCGCTTGCCATCGTATTCGACGAATTTGGATACAAAAGGCAGCGAAGCCGAAGCGCGCAGGGCTTTCATCGCATCGCCACGTAGGGTTTTCGCCAGCATATAGTGTGGTTCTCCCGATTCTATATCGGTGGCAACGATATAGAATGGCGTGCCGTTTTGTTCAAACGCCGCATAATCGAGTGGAACGAGATTTTCGGGGATATCGCGGTAGCAGAAATCGTCGTTGACGAAATTGCCCGTCGACATCCACGATTTCATGCCCATGAAACGCGGGTCGCGGCAAAAGGCCAAGTAGAATCGGATACTGCGACCGTGTTGCCCGGCCAAAAACGAGGCGCCGTGAATTGCACCGGCCGACACGCCTGCCACGCCGTCGAACCCGATGCCATGCTCACCGAGAACATCGAGAACGCCCGCCGTATATATTCCGCGCATTCCGCCGCCTTCTAGCACCAAACCACATTTCGACATACGACACTACCACCTTTTGCATTGAGCGTTCACAAAACGACACTCACCTACATGCTATTGTATCATAAAGCGTGAGAAAGATCGCGAGTATTTGCGCAAACAAATGGGGAACGCGTGGTGGACATGTGCGATGCTGGCAGCAAATGAAGCGATGAGCAATGTAGCAATTTGTCGGGAACTATAGCGATTGGTTGGGCATGATAGCGATTGGATGGGCGCTATAGCGATTTGAGGTCGAAGAGATCCGACAAATTCGTCTTGACGCCTTCGCATCGAAATGGTTGCAACCACAGCTTCATCTTCGCAAGAGCTTCGTCGCTGCCGTTGGCTCGCACGAGGAATCGCGCTAAACATCCGTCATAAACGCCCGTGATTTCGTCTCCGGCGACGTATCCGGTTTCGACGCGGTAATCGGCGTTTTTGCTTTGCGGATGATCGGGCCAATCGTCGCCGTCGAACCCCAAAAAGTCGAGTTTACCTGCCGATTGCGCATAGAGACGAAACTCGAGCGTCGCAGGATTATGATTTGTTGCTTCGCTCAACCGCGGATCACATCGTCGCTCGCATTGATATCGAAGTCCTAGTTCGACGAGATCGATGTGACGAGCCATTTCAGTGACTCCGTGTTCGACTTGTAAACGCGGATTGACCTCGAGAAGATGGAAAGTATTATCGGCATCGCAAAGAAATTCGACCGTTGCCCATCCCTCGAATTCGATGGCCGAAAAAGAGTCGGCAACTCGGCGCGACAAATCGGTCAATCCGCCGATAGATGTCGCTTCGATGTGAAATTCGAGCCACTTTTGTTGATTCTTTTGATGTGTACAATCTCGAATTCCGACGATCTTTGTCCCAAGAGAGCCGCATCCGAAGAGTTGCAATTCGATATGACGGGATTGGCAGATTGCCTTTTCGACGTAATAATCTTGCATTTCACGCATCGCAGAAAGCCGTTCGATCTGCGTGCGCAATTCATCGACACGATGATATAAGTGGACGGCTTTTCCACCGCCACCATAACGCCCTTTGAGCATCCATGCCGAATGCAAATTGTCTTGAGAAATCAAGATTTCGATATCGTTTTGCGTCGAAGCATAGATGTTATCTGTGCGAAGTTTTGGGACAAAAGCATCGAGTGTAGCCAATTTGTCGCCGAAGATTTGCATGTGAGATTCGCGTGGGCCGATGAAATCGAGCCCGGCCAATCGCACGCGTCGTGCAAACCGATACGACTCCGAAAGAAAGCCCCATCCCGGCAGAATCGCCTCGCATCCCAATTCGCGCGCGACATCTATCATGTTATCTTCGTTTAAATATGCATCGCGCGACATGCCCGTATAAAAGACGGCATCGCTTTGCGTAAGAGCGAGCGATGCGGGTTCATCACGCGCAGCGATGAGGACGGTTTCAATGCCGAGGTTGTGACATGAACGTATGAGTCGAACGGCGCAATCGGCACGATTGGCGATGAGCAGTTTTTTATACATAGACGATAATACAACCTCGACGAGATAACGGCGCCTCGATCGCGTGATGAAACTATTTGCCTTCGTCGGTAACGAGTTCTCCTTTAGCTTTCAGAGTTTTCAGTCGTAGACGTTGCCACGCTGTCGGCTTTCTTTTATTCGATGATCGAGGTGCAATGCGGGCAACGCGTAGCAGCAATGGCGATATCGGATTTGCAGAAAGGACATTCTTTCGTCGTTGGAGCTGCTTCGGGTTCGGGTTTCTTACCGATATCTCGCATTTTGTTCACAGCCTTGACGATCATAAAGACGACGAGTGCCATGATAATGAAGTTGATTAATGCAGAAACAAAGGAACCGTATTTAATGACAGCCGCCCCAGCAGTAG
>SFMP01000083.1 GCA_004554395.1 Myxococcales bacterium
GAAAAGACGCCCGCGGGGCGGGCGTTTATGGCATGCGAGGGGGAAAAGACGCCCGCGGGGCGGGCGTTTATGGCATGCGAGGGGGAAAAGACGCCCGCGGGGCGGGCGTTTATGGCATGCGAGGGGGAAAAGACGCACTCGGGGCGGGCGTTTATGGCATGCGAGGGGGAAAAGAAGTGATTACCGACGAACAGCGGGAAAGAATACTGGCAATTTGCCGTCCATGGATTTATGGTGGGATTGTTCGTGAACTTGGAATTGCGAGAGACCAAGTTCGGCAGGTAGTCGTTACAAAAGCTCACCAGCGGAGGATGTAGATGGCATCGTTTGAACCCAATGATTATCGAGTGAAGAAGGCAAATTTGGCATACAAAGATCGTGATTTGTCAGGTTATGCAACGGATGCAGAGAAGATAGAACGTTTTCAAGACGAAAACCGCCTTTTGAAATCTTTGATCATTGAATACCAAAAGGAGTTTTTGCCAGAAGCGCGTAATCTGCCATTGGACGGTGGCGAGAAGCGACACGTATGAAGCGAGATGACGTGTTAGAGCGGTGACGGAGTTGGTGAGTATGTATCGATTGATATTTGTGGTGTTGGCGTTTTTATCGTGCGCCCAAGTTTTTGCGCATGAGCCGGAGCGTTATCCAGGGCGTGCAGTTGCATTAGAACGTGAAGCGGCGGCATATCGCCGTTGCGTCGATAGTCTTTACGATGCGGCAGAAGCCGATGCGTGTACAGAATGGATCGCGTTAGCGGCATGCGAAATGACGTATAGAGAGCTCAAGTCGACGGTGTCGTCGCATATTGAAGTCTCGAAGTATGCCCAATATCGCGCGGCTGCGTTGAAAGCGTTCCCTGCGTATTGCGATCCGATGACGTGGGTCAATTTGGCTCTCGAAAGCCTCGATGAAGATGCCGAATTCGATGCAGTCGCCCGACAATCGTTGTGGCAGCAGATCTTGGAACGCTCGGGCTCATTGACGCCAGAGCAAAGGCTCATCGTCGCTCGCGAGTGGGTTTCGTCGCCCGATGTCGCTAGCGAGTGGGGAAAAAAGCCGTGGGCGTCGTTTGCAATCACTGCTCGCGACGATGCGAAGGGATTGTTCCCCGAGATTTCGGCTGATGGCGTGAAGTTTTTGTCGGAAGCGTTGGCGATAGAATCGTCGCGCAAGTCGATGGGCGTCGTAGACGACGGTGCAAAAGCGTTATTATTGCTCGATGCCATCGACAAACATCAATACGAGACGGCTCGAGAACTGCTGATGTCGATCGATGTCGAGGCGATTGCAGAGAATTATCGCACGGCGATTGCTGAAAAAGTTGCACCATTTGCGCAAGCCATATTGGGCAGAATTCGCCTCGCCGATGGCGTATGTTATCGGGAGTTTGAGCTTGGCGCGAGTAGAGATAAAGCTCGGGAAAAAGACAAAAAAGACAAACAGATCGAGGGGCGTTTGCAGATGTTGGCGCTCGCTCGAGGCGATAGTCGCATCGGCGTCCTTCGCTACGAAGCCAAAGAGCGGTTCAAGCGTTGCGATTTCGATCCCGTATTTCGCCGATTTATCGATGTTTGGAATGCAAATTCGAAAGATGCTCGCGTGATAGATTTTGGCGACGAACTCGTCGAATACGTCGAAGAGGCAGGCGATGTCCAAGTCATTTTGCGCGCGCTAGATGTATTCCAATTGCAATTGCAAGGTAGTGCACGGCGAGCATTTGTCGATCGATATGGCGCGCGCTATGCGAAACGGATTGGCATATTGGCGCAGAGCGCATTTGATATTCAGAGTATTGCAAATCGCGATTCAAAGAATTCAAATCAATGGGCGAAGATATATATAGAGACACTGCTTAAAGCACTCAAGGATAGCTACGAGATTGCTCCCGATAAATCAAAACCCGAGTTGGCATTGATGATGGGACGGTTATATATATTGTTGGGGAATCGCGAGGTGGCGCGTCAATATTTATCGACGATAATCGATTCGCCAATGCAGAAGATGGCAACGTCGCGCGTCGTCGTAGATGCATACCGGATCATGTATCGCACTTTGCAAGATGATAAGAAACAGGCCGAAGCCGAGGCTTTGCGATCGCGATTCGTTGGCGTGATTGACGATATATAGAAATGTTCGTGTGAGCGTTTGGCTTGATATATGAATGATTGCAAACGCAAGAGAATGAAATAATCGTTTTGAGAATATATTGCTATGAGAAAATAATTGTGTTATGTAATTGTATTAAGTCGCATAAATAGAATGAATGGTGCAAAATGATAGCTGCGCGACGGGGGTGTGATGTAATGGTGTAATAATATAATTGTATAGTTGTGTAATGGAGTAGTGATATAACGAAATGAGAATTATGGAAGCGATGTTTTAATAAAATATAATTGTTCTGCCTCGATGGTGTCGAAGATGAAGAACCGAGGCAGAAGTTTTATGCATTAGAGTTCGAAACCGAGCATTTGATCGATTTGGCCTTGTCGAGATTTGAGTCGTTTGACGATGTCGTTTTCGGTTTCGGATGTATCGGTGAGATCGTCGTAATAATCGAGGCATGTTCGAATAATGCCGTCTTGGATGGGGGTTGCCCCGCAAATCGTCTTCATGGTGTCGCGGGCGGAATCGTCGTTCGACGATTTATCGATTTGAACGAAGCGAGCGAATGTCGCCATGATGCGGCGTTCGAATGGGGCTTGTATTTTGAGCCATTGGCGCAAGTCGGGGCGTAGTTTAGGTTGGTGGCGATAGAGTGCCTCGGCGATGCTCGCGATGAGGTCGAGTTTGGGTTCGTCTTCGCTCTGGATTTGTGCCATCATGGCGACGGTGAGCTTTTGTGGCGAATGGGCGACGATATCGTCGAGGACTTGTCGCCGGAGCGATTCTGCACGCGTGGCGTCGAGTAGAATCGCTTCTTGCAGGGCATAGCGAGCTTGGGCATCGGCGACATCGGCGGCAATCGCCGAATAGAGCATCGTTTGTGTTTCGGGCCACAATTCTTTGTCGAATGCATTGCGCAATACCGAGGCATCGAATGCATTGGGATCGCGTGCGATATGCGTTGCTGCGGCGAGCCGGAGCGTTTCATCGCCTTTAGATAGGGCTTCGACGAGGCGTTTGTTTTGCGCTTGTCTATCGGGGTCGAGCGTGGCTAGGGCTTTGAGTGCAAAACTCTTTTCGGTCGTATTTTTTGCATCGTCGAACGACTTTTTGACGATGTCGAGGACTTGTGAATCGCCTTTGAAGAAGAGGGCATAGAGATCGAGCGCGACGATGCGTCGAGATGGGAGTGTCGATGCGTGGAATGCATCGGCGGTCGAACGAATCAGGGCAATATCGTCGGCATTGGGAGCGGATGTAGACGATGGGGCAATGTCGTGGTTTTGGCATTGGACGATAGCCCGAGCGATGCGGAGTTTCGATATTTCGTTTTGAGCTTTGCGCAAGGCATCGATGTTGGCGCGCGTACAGAGCGGATTTTGCAAGCCAAACCCAGACAAGCCGCCGAGCTCGGCAATGGGATAATTGGCGCGCAATTGTGCCCAAATGTCCATGGCTTGGTGGGGCTTGAGCGATAAAAAGTCGTCGAGGTATCGCAACATTTGTGGCGGATTGCCGTCGTTTTGTTTCATCCATCCGACGAGTACGATGGCATAGGCATCGGGATATTTGGCGAGCCATCTGGCGTAGCTATCTTGAATGTTGGGATCGTGGGATTTAAGGGCTAGTGCCACGATGCGAGGCCCAGCGATGGGGGCAGGCATTGCCATGAGAATGTCCTTGAGGATGAGATTTTTCGAATGATCGATCGTCGTGTTTTTGATCCATTCGTCGATGGCCGCGAGGTTTTGTTCGGACGACTCGGGATCGAGTAGCGTTTTGGCGAAAGATGCCCGTTTGGGAGGTGGTGCCGATAGTGCTTGATCTAGGAGATCTTGGGCAGGCGATGGCGCAGATTCAGAAAGAGGAATGTTCGATGTTTGGGGGGGAGCGCTCGAGTTTTGAACGGCATCGCTCGAGTTTTGAACGGCATCGCCCGTGTTTTTGGCGGCATCGCTCGCGGATTGAGCAGGATTCGGGTTCTCTGCCGCGGAGGATGGGGGGGGCTGATTTGTCGAGTCATCGGGGGCAGAAGTGCCTTCGACGGGGGAAGCATAGAGTGGTGAAGCAGCCAATAGGGCGAGGGAAAGAGATGCAATGGTGCGAAAAATGAGGCGGATAGACATGGAAACCTTTAGAAAAAGCAATCAAAGAGCGTGGCGGGCGGGATGTTGCGAAGAAGCCCCAGCTTGCAATAGCACGAAAAAGGGCACGACGGGATCGCGAAGAACGCGATAGAATCATTGTATATAGATGGTGGGGGAGTGTGGCTAAAAGAAAATTCAAAAGCGAAAATAAAAACTTGACGCCAAAAAATAAAGTGCGTAAAAGGCGCACCTGTTGCCAGCCGTGACAAACGGCGGTGACGCATGAAAGCGTGAAAGCGTAGGCTGATGTGGCTCAATTGGCAGAGCACCTGATTTGTAATCAGGGGGTTGGGGGTTCGATTCCCTCCATCAGCATGCGATATATGGAGAGGTACCTAAGCGGTCAACAGGGGCGGACTGTAAATCCGTTGGCTAAGCCTTCGTTGGTTCGAATCCAGCCCTCTCCACTCTGCGGGTGTAGCTCAGTTGGTAGAGCAATAGCCTTCCAAGCTATGGGTCGCGAGTTCGAACCTCGTCGCCCGCTTTTTTGAGTATGCTTGTGTAGCTCAGCAGGTAGAGTACTTCCTTGGTAAGGAAGGGGTCACCGGTTCAAATCCGGTCACAAGCTTATTTTTTGAGTGCGCCTCGGATTGAGGCAATTTTGTCTGGTGCCGAAGTGGCACATTTCTTTCCCCATTAATTGGAGGCGGGCTGCTATGGCCAAGGAAACATTTCAACGCTCTAAGCCACACGTAAACATTGGTACGATTGGTCACGTTGACCACGGTAAGACGACCTTGACGGCCGCCATTACGACCGTTCTTGCGAAGTACGATCCGAGCATCACGGTTATGAAGTTCGATGAGATCGACAAGGCTCCCGAAGAAAAAGAACGTGGTATTACGATTGCGACGGCACACGTCGAATATCAAACGGCGAATCGCCACTATGCGCACGTTGACTGCCCGGGCCACGCCGACTACATCAAAAACATGATCACCGGTGCTGCCCAGATGGACGGCGCGATCCTCGTCGTCAGTGCTGCTGACGGCCCGATGCCCCAAACGCGCGAGCACATCCTCCTCGCTCGTCAGGTTGGCGTCCCCTACATCATCGTTTATTTGAACAAAGCCGACTTGGTCGACGATGCAGAATTGCTCGAATTGGTTGAAATGGAAGTTCGCGAACTCCTTTCGAGCTATGAATTCCCTGGCGAC
The DNA here is from genome assembly GCA_004554395.1 of Myxococcales bacterium. Classification (GTDB taxonomy): domain Bacteria; phylum Myxococcota_A; class Bradymonadia; order UBA4248; family UBA4248; genus UBA4248. The sequence goes on from SFMP01000083.1 coordinate 5,411, forward strand.
GACACACCCGTCATCGTTGGTTCCGCTCTCCAGGCTTTGGAAGGCGTCGAAAGCGAATACGGTGTCAAATCGATCGATCGCTTGATGGAAGCCGTCGACACGTACATCCCCACGCCGGAACGTCCTATCGACAAGCCCTTCTTGATGCCGGTCGAAGACGTCTTCTCGATTTCTGGTCGTGGTACGGTTGCCACGGGTCGCGTCGAACTCGGTCAAATCCGCGTCAACGATGCCGTCGATATCGTCGGTATGAAAGATTCGATCGACAAGACGGTTGTCACGGGCGTCGAAATGTTCCGCAAATTGTTGGAATACGGTGAAGCTGGCGACAACATCGGTTGCTTGCTCCGCGGCACGAAGAAAGACGAAATCCGTCGTGGTCAAGTTTTGGCCAAACCGGGTTCGATTCACCCGCACAAATCGTTTAAAGGCCAAGTTTACGTCCTTTCGAAAGAAGAAGGTGGCCGTCACACATTCTTCCGTAACGGTTATCGTCCTCAGTTCTACTTCCGCACGACCGACGTCACGGGCGTCGTCACGTTGGATGGCATCGAAATGGTCATGCCTGGCGACAACGTCATGTTGAAAGTTGACCTCATCGAACCGATCGCCATGGACGAAGGTTTGCGCTTCTCCATCCGCGAAGGTGGTCGTACGGTCGGCGCTGGCGTCGTTTCCGAAATTCTCGACAAGTAATTTGTCTTGACAGATTCTGCACGGCGCGAGCCGTGCAGGGTTTAGGGGCGTAGCTCAGTTTGGTAGAGCAACGGACTCCAAATCCGTGGGCCGAGGGTTCGAGTCCTTCCACCCCTGTCGAACAAAGCCTTTTGTCGTGCGACAAAAGGCTTTTTTTTATGCAGTAATTGGGTCAATCATTATGAATGAAGTCAAACGCTATGTCAATTTGGCGTTCGTCATCGCAGCCATGGTCATGTTCTGGTTCTTCATGAAGTTCTCGGAACTCGTGTTGAGCCTCGTACAAGTCAACGACTTGCGGCTCATGGGCGAGCACGTGACGATATCGACGGTCATCGGTGGTGTCGTGGCCGTCATCGTGGCGTTTTTGATGTGGCGCAGCCCGAAGATCTACGAGGGTTCGCTCAACGTCGCTCGCGAGATGAAAAAAGTCACTTGGCCGACGAAACCCGAGACAGTCTATGCCATGAAAGTCGTCGTAGCGACGAGCATCATCGTGGCGCTCATCTTATTCGGATTCGACTTCGTCGCCAAACAAGTCACCGAGCTCATCTTAGGCATCCGATAAAGCGCGAGCCATCGCGATATCTTTAGAATGAAATCATAGACCAAGGTGCGTGATTCGCCGATAGGGCAGGAATTGTGCATTTTTTGTGCGATTTTTGTGGATTATCGTTGACGAATATGCGTCGAGGCATTAAATAGCGAGCGCTTTTTTTTGAGCACGGGTGCAGAGGCATCGGTGCGACGGAAAGGAGCGTGGAATCGCAGAGAGTAAAGAGGCGTTTATGGGAATGAAATGGTACATCGTCAATACGGCATCGGGTTGCGAAAATCGCGCGAAGTTGTCGCTAGAGGAGCGGATCAGCAATTCGAATCTCAAAGACATGTTTGGCGAGGTTTTGGTTCCCGTAGAAACGACGATAGAGACGAAGAAGAATGGCGAGAAGCGCCATTCGACGCGCAAATTTTTCCCGGGTTATATGCTCGTTCAAATGGAACTCAACGATGAGACTTGGCACTTAGTCAAGGGGACGCCGAAGATCAGCGGCTTCGTCGGAGGGACGACCGAGCCACCGTCGATGAGCGACGAAGACGTGGCACGGATCATCGGGAAGATGAATACGAGCATCGAGAAACGCGATTTGTCGTCATCTCTCAGCATCAAAGATACCGTTCGCATTTTGAACGGTTCGTTTATGAGCTTTACGGGCACGGTCGAGTCGATCGATAAAGAGAAATCGCGTGTCTGTGTTGCAGTAAGCATATTGGGTCGCGTTGTTCCGGTTGAGCTCGACTTTTCAGAGGTTGAAAAGGTTGCAGTCGACGACAAGAATAACGCTTAATCAATTGGATAGAGGACATGGCCAAGAAAATTGTAGGTTACGTGAAATTGCAGTGTCCCGCAGGGAAGGCGAATCCTTCGCCTCCTGTAGGTCCGGCATTAGGTCAGCACGGTGTCAACATCATGGAATTCTGCAAGCAATTCAATGCTAAAACGCAGAAAGGTGATGGGATTCTGACGCCAGTTGTGATCACGGTCTATGCCGATCACAGCTTTAGTTTTGTGGTGAAGACGCCTCCCGCAGCAGTTCTCATTATGAAAGAACTCGGCTTGAAAGGTGGTAGTGGCGTTCCCAACCGCGAGAAAGTTGGCAAGATTACGAAAGAACAAGTCCGGAAGATTGCGGAAACGAAACTTCCCGATTTGAATACAGACAACATCGAATCAGCGATGCGCACCGTAGCCGGTACATGCCGTAGCATGGGCGTCGATATCGTCGATTAAGAAGGAGCATAACGATGCCAACTAGAGGTAAGAAGTACAGAGACTCAATTAAGTTAGTCGATAGGCAGAAGCGTTACGACAACATCCAAGAAGCGATGGCTCTCGTCAAGTCGATGACGACGACGAAATTCGATGCGAGCGTGGATGTGGCTGTTCGACTCGGCGTCGATCCGCGTCATGCGGATCAGATGGTCCGTGGCGCGGTTGTACTGCCCCATGGTCTTGGTAAAACCGTTCGCGTCGTCGTTTTCGCCTCGGGCGAAAAAGAAAAAGAAGCGCGCGAAGCAGGAGCCGATTTCGTGGGTGCGGACGACCTCGTTCAGAAAATCAGCGAAGGGTGGTTTGAGTTCGATAAAGTCATTGCAACCCCCGATATGATGGGTAAAGTCGGCCGTCTCGGTCGCGTACTTGGCCCGCGCGGATTGATGCCGAACCCCAAAGTCGGAACGGTGACGACAGACGTCGCTCGTGCCATCCAAGAGACAAAAGCTGGTCGCGTTGAATTCCGCGTCGAACGCGCGGGTATCATTCACGCCCCCATCGGCCGCGCCTCTTTCGATGCCGATAAACTCGCCGATAACTTTAATGCCCTTCTCGAAGTCCTCGTCAAGCTCAAACCAGCGACGACGAAAGGAACGTATGTCAAGAGCGTGACGGTCAGCTCGACGATGAGCCCCGGCGTAAAAATCGACCCAACGAAATTTTAATTCTTGACAAGTCTCTTCGGGCGAGCTATATGCCGCCCGATTTTTGACGGCCATCGGGACCGTCGGAGAAGCAGGTAGCGCGTCTTTAATGAATCTTCGCCTGCGGAGCCGGAACGATGGAGCAGATACTTTGTTCGTCTTTGCTCTGAATTCAAGCGCCTCCGATCATCCTTTTTGATGCGTCGTTGCCAACCGTTTGTTTGTATCATTTCAGAGGAATTATGAACAGAAATGAAAAAGAAGCCGCAGTAGCTGCGTATAAACAGCTCTTCGACGGCATCGATTCTGTCGTGCTAGCCGATACGAGCTCCGTTTCGGTCAATACGATCAATGAAGTTCGCTCGAAATTCCGTGCTGAAGGCGTGACGTTCCGCGTCATCAAAAATTCGCTTGCGAAGAAAGCCCTCATCGGTACGGTTCTCGAGCCCGTTTGCGAAAAATTCCATGGTCCCGTCGCCGTCGCACTCAAACTCGACGACCCCATCGCTCCGGCTCGCGTTGCCGTCGATTTCGCCAAAACGAATCCGAACTTCGTCATCACGGGCGGCTTCGTCGCCGGTGAAGTCGTCGATGCCGCTGGCGTCGATCGCTTGTCGAAGATGAAAAATCGCGACGAATCTCGCTCGGAATTGCTCTCGTTGTTCAAAGCTTCTGCGACAAAATTCGCTGCACTCATCAAAGCGAAAGCAGAAAAAATGGAAGAAGCCCAAGCTTAATTTACTCTGCTCCGACGAGCAGATTTCTCATTCATTTACTTTTCGATGCGCCACGCGCGCAAGAACGATTCACAATCCCGCTATAGGGGAATGGAGTTATCATTATGGTTACAGAAGAACAAGTCATCGAGTACCTTGAATCCCTTACAATCATCCAGCTCAACGATCTCGTGAAAAAACTCGAGGAAAAATGGGATGTCAAAGCCGCTTGTGGTGGTGGCATGGTCGTCGCCGCTGCAGCTGCTCCCGTTGCTGAAGAACCGACGGAATTCAAAGTCATCCTCGCTGACGTCGGCGCCAACAAAATCAACGTCATCAAAGAAATCCGTGCCATCACGAACTTGGGCCTCAAAGAAGCCAAAGAACTCGTCGACGGCGCTCCTTCGACCGTCAAAGAAGGCATCGAAAAAGCCGAAGCCGAAGACATCAAGAAGAAACTCGAAGCCGCTGGCGCCAAAGTCGAAATCAAAGCCTAATCGATTCGCTAACGCGAGTTAGCTCGTCGTAAGACTTTTGCCCTAAGAATGTCGCATTCTTAGGGCTTTTTTGTGCCTTTTGGGTGGGCATTATATGCCCGTGCTCCCAAACCCCCGATCGCCGCGATCGGTCGTGCCGAAGTCGTCGAAATCGTCGATTTCGCGCCAAACGACATCGGCATGCCGCACGACGACGGCTTGCGCAATTCGGTCGCCAGGCTCAATGGCAAACGCCTCTTCACCCGTATTGAACAAGATGACCATGAGTTCGCCACGATAATCGGCATCGACAGTGCCCGGCGTGTTGAGCACCGTAATGCCATGGCGCAAAGCCAGGCCACTGCGCGGCCTGATTTCGATGTGATAATGCCGCGGAATACGCACGCTCACGCCCGTGTGAACGAGCACGCGCCCGCCGCTTGGCACCGTGCACGACTCTGCCGACGACAAATCATAGCCCGCCGCATCGCGCGTGGCACGCGCTGGAATTTGCGCACCTTCTCGAATGCGGATAAAATCGATCGTCGGTTGGCGATGGCTTTTGCGCAATAATTCGATTTTCTTTCGTTTCATCGTCTTCATTCATACTCCAAACATGACAGCCTAGCCGCTCTCCTACAGCTCAAGCCGCCGACATCACACCATACATCTCCAAAATTGGCGAAGGGCAAGGCGGGCGAGTGGTCACGATAAGGATATACCAAAATGGAACAGCAAGGTGCCGAAAAACAGACGTTATACGTCGTGGCGACGCCGATAGGAAACATCGGCGATATGTCGTCGCGCGCCCTCGAAATATTGCGAACCGTCGACTTCATCTTGTGCGAAGATACGCGCCATAGCGGGCTTTTACTCGAAAGATTTGGGATAAAAAACAAACTCGTCAGCTATTTCGCGCACAACGAGGCGTTGCGCGTCGACCAAATCTTGCCGCGTTTGTGCAACGGCGAATCGGCTGCCGTCATCAGCGATGCTGGAACCCCCGGAATATCTGACCCCGGAGCGCGAATCGTCGACGCATGCCACGCCGCAGGCATTCGTGTGAGCCCAATCCCAGGGCCGAGTGCCGTCGCATCGGCAATTTCGGCGGCTGGCTTCTATCAGTGTCCACAATTCGAATTTGTGACGTTTTTCCCGCGTAAAACGCAAGATCGCCGCGAACTTTTCGAATCGACGACAAAACTGCCGCGCGTTCTCGTCGGCTACGAATCGCCCCAACGCATCGTCGAAACGCTCGGCGACTTGGCCGCCGTCGCCGGCCCCCAAAAGCGCGTTTGCCTTTGCCGTGAGTTGACGAAAAAATTTGAAACGGTCATGCGTTCGACGGTTGGCGATGCTATCGAATTTCTTACAGCAAACCCACCGAAGGGTGAAATTTGCCTCGTTATCGAGGGGGTAGATGTCGAACAAAATGCAAAGCCGACCGATGAGCTGTCGCCCGAGGCGCAGAAGCTCGCGCAACTCCTCATCGGCGCCGGACTCGGAGCGCGTAGTATCCGCGATATCGTGTCGCAATATTGCGGCGCTCGCCCCAAAAGCGTCTACCAATACGTGGTCGCTCAAAGCGATACGGCGTCTTAAAATACGTTGATAATAGCGATGTTTTCGATATAATTCGGCGAAAATATGACGGTCGCGCAGTTTCCCTCTCCTGGAGATAGAACGATGAAGATATACAAGTCACGCATCCCAATCATAGCCGCCGACGTCGCTCGTGCGCTCATCGATGCTGAGGCGGTCGAAGTGGCCGAAGAGCAAAAAAGCCTCTTTATTCAAGACATTGCCGACGTTCTGACGTCGTACATCGAGACGGAACGCAAAATCCACGAAGAGGCGCAAGACCTCATCGCCAACCGCAACGTCGACTTTTCATCGCTCGGTCGCTTCAAACGCGAATTGGCGAAAAAGTGCAACTTCGGCTTGGGCGACGACGCCATCGACTGGCTCACCGACCACATCATCGACATGCTCTATCACACCGAAAACGTCGAAGAAATCTGGGCCGATAACCCGCAAATTCGCAAAATTTCGCGCGAAGTATTATATCGTCACACGCAAATCGACGACGACCTCGACGCCGAAGTCCGCGCGAAAATCAAGAACTTATCGGAAGGTTCAGTTGCTTGGGACGTGAGATATCAGCAGGTGCTCGCGGAATTGCGCCGCCGCAAAGGACTTTAGTGGAATGTTTTGGAGGGGGGAAGTCTCCCCCCAAAGCGGCTATTGGTGCGTCTTTGCGCCCGATACGCCTAGCGCATCGCCCGTTCATCGATCGACCGCACTCAAATCGCGACGCGTATTGAGCGTTAGCGAAATAGCGGCGCTGCGTAGGCGTATTGAGCGATAGCGAAATAGCCGGAGCCCCTGGCGTATCGGCTTTGCCGATAGCCAGGGCACCCAAAAAAATCGATCACATCGAGGCGCAAGACGGCACCGAATACGCCGCTCCCCCCTCTACGGGGGACACCCCCGTAACGCCCCCAGACCTAGAACGCTGGGGCGACGAACTGGGTTCAATATAGTTTGAGAGTTTGCGAATAAAATTCGCGATTTGGAGAATTCATGAATTATAGACCAAAGGAAGGTGCACTTCTTCTTGGAAAATACGAAATAGCGTCGCTTATTGGCGAAGGCGCGTTTGGATGCGTCTATCGCGCGCGATTTCTCAAGCTCGACCGAGATGTTGCGATAAAGTTCATCAACCCGAATGACCAGATTTTGCCGCGGTTTATGGACGAATTGGCGGCGATTAAGAAGCTCGACCACCCGAATATCGTTCGGCTTTTCGACTACGACATATTGAAAGAGGGCGTGCCGTGCATCGTGATGGAGTTCGTCGATGGGCGTGAGTTGGGCGATGTGATCATCGAGCGCGGGCCGTTTGATTGTGCGTCGATTTGCGAGATAGCGATGCAGATCATCGATGCGCTCGTCGAGACGCATAATCAGGGGATAATTCACTGCGATTTGAAGCCCGAAAACATCATGCTCACGAGCATTGGCGCGCGCAAAAACGTCGTGAAGCTGATAGATTTTGGCGTGGCGTCGATTTTGAGCAAGGCGAATGAAAACCGCGAGCACATGCTGATTGGGACGCCGCAATACATGGCGCCGGAACAGATTTTGCACCAGCCGTTGGGGCCGTGGACCGATGTTTATGCGATTGGGTTGATTCTGATCGAAATGTTTACGGGGCGTTTTGTTTTCGACGCGGAGGATCCGCGCGAAGTGCTGCGGATGCAGTTGTATGCGCCGGTCGAGATTCCGCATGCGTTGGCGTGTACGCCGCTTGGGAGTATCATTGCTCGCGCGACCGAGAAAGACGTGGCGAAGCGGTATAATCACACGCAAGATTTGTATGACGATTTGCGCGATGCGGCGGCGACGTTTCAGCCGGTGCACCGTAGCACGATGATGGAAACCGATGGTTCGTGGCGTCGTAGTCGGAGTGTGCACAGCGTATTTACCGATATTAACGATTTGCTCGTGCCGCCTGGTGCGGGTGCGCCAGTGGTGCCCGAGTTGCGATCGAAGGCGAAGCGCGGTTCGATCGAGGTGCCTTTGATGGGGGGCAATGCGGGCGATAATGGGACGCCGATGGGCGGTGATCCGAGCGATTTCGACGTGACGCGGCTCAATTTGGGGGGCTTTCAGCACGCGCTCGACGATTTGACGCCGCAGGCGGCCAATAGCCAGGCCATTACGCAGCCGAAACGCCCGTCGTTTAGCGTTCCCGTGCTCGAACGCGGCAATGTGGCGCCAGTGTCGCCTGCGTCGAGTGTGCCGCAGCCTGCCGAGTCGAATGTGCCGGTTTTGACGCCGGAATCGGTGCCGCAGCGCCAAGCGTCGAGTGAGCAACACGTGGCAGTGCCGAAATTGAGTCAGGAGACGAGCATAAGCCATAACGATGCGCTCGATCGGATCGAAAAAGCGGCGGCAATGGCGTCGCAAGGAAAGCCCAGCAATGGGACCGTCGTCAACGAAACGGATTTGCGCGTGGCGACGCAGTCGTCGAATCGCGCGCCGCGGCGCGTCGTGAGCCACGTTTTGCGCAATCTCATGTGCATCGTATTGTTTGCGATTGCGGTGGCGGGTGTCGGTGGCTATTTGTGGAGCTCGGGGGTGCTCGTCAAATGGGGAATCGTCGCCGCGCCAATAGTTGCCGCGGAGCGAGATTCGAACGAACCGATCGAGGTGTCGCAAAATTTCGTGAAGTATTCGACGATTCGCGATGCAAGTCGCGAAATGGCTTATGTGGCGGCGATATCGGGGTATATGGGGGCGAGTCGCGACGTGGCGCATATCGTCGAATATCGGGTCATCGGCACGCCGACCGATGCAGCGATTTACCTCAACAATAGCGTCGTTTGCGGGCGTACGCCGTGTAAGATAAACGTCTATGGTCCGATCGAGGCGATGAAGTTGGAGATACGCAAAGGCGGGAAATCGACGACGTTCAACATGCCAAAGCGCGTGAATCGGGCAGAGCCGATGATTATGGTTCTGAAGTAGGCTTTGGACTTCACGCCCGGCCTGTCAGACCTCACCCCCTGGCCCCCTCTCCATAAATGGCGAGGGGGAATTGACGCCCGCGTTGCGGGCGTAATAGATTTTGCGAGGGGGAATTGACGCCCGCGTTGCGGGCGTTTATGGCATGCGAGGGGGAATTGACGCCCGCGTTGCGGGCGTCATAGATTTTGCGAGGGGGACTCGTTAATCTTCTTTGAGGGGGAGTTTTTCGAGGTCGGCCATGGCTTTGCTCGAGAAGCCGAAGCCCAGGGAGATGACGTGGTAGCTGTGTGGTGCGACTTGGTGGAAAGTGTAGTCGATGCGCATGTGTACTTTGGAGATATCGACGCCGATGCCGCTGCGTAGGCGGAGTTCCCACGCCCAGTTAAAAGGGACGAAAGGCGTCGTCTTTCGGTCGCCGAGGAAAGCCCAGCTCGGTTCTGCCATGAGATAGACGTAGAGCCCGGGCATGGGGTCGATCCAAATGCCCAGGAGAAGGGGGACGCCGATGCCAGGGGCGACGTTGTCGTCTTTAGATTTTTTTTTGACCGATTGGTAGCTATCGGTCATGAGGCCAGTGGCGAGGAAAACGACGAGATAATCGGTGCCAAGTCCGACGCCGAACTTTGCGCCGACGGCGTATTGAACGAATTCGCCTTCGAGACCGACGCCGATGCTGGCATAGAGTTCGGCAAATCGCCCGACGAGCGTGCCGGGGACTCGGTCGACGGCCATGGCTCGGGCATGGACGCCCAGCAGATTGCTCCCGCCCGTGCTGCGATGGTAATCGATGCCGAAATCGAGTGCACCCGATGGGCGATCTTGGGCAAACGCCCTGGCCGTGGGCAATGCAATGAATATGAAAGCGCATAGAAGCGCGATGTAGATGCGTTTTGACATGCTTTTGGCGTGTGATGGCGTTTGGGACGCTGTGTCGTCGATTAATCTTGGCGTTCGTTGGCGTGTTCGAACGATTGCCGCAATGAATCGGAAAAGTGGAATTGTTGGACGATGGGTGAGAATTCGTCGTCGTAGCCGCATCGTGCGAGCATTTGGGTGACGGCTTTTCGACAAGGGCGGCATGCGGTCGTCTTTTTGCAGACGTCGAGTCGCGACAAAGTTTCCGAATGCCCATCGATTTGCGACCGAATATTTTGTGCCATTTGCGCACAGTTGCCTTGTGCGCTTTCGACGGCGCGATCGAGATCGAGGCAAAACTGTGCCATGCGATCGGCATCGCTACGGCATGCGACGACCGCCAAAGACAAAGAGATGAGCGTGAATGTGATGAGTCGTTTCATCGTCAATTTTGGAAAGCTGCCACGGCTTCGTCGAGGTCGGCTTGGGCTTGCATCCAAGCTTCGATCGTCGTTTCGAGCGTTTGAGCGGTTTGGGTTTTCGAACAATTGAGATCTTTAATCTTTGCGCTGTCTTTGTAGGTTTCTGGATTGGCGAGTTGTTCGTCGATTTGTGCGAGTTGTTGTTCGAGTTCGGCGACTTGAGCTTCGAGTTTTTCGACGTTTTGCGAGAGGTGTTTGGTGGCTTTTTTGAGAGCTTCGCGTTGTTGTGAGGCTTCGATGCGTTTTCGCTTTTTGGAGTTGGCGTTTTCGGGCAGGGCACTGGTAGGTTTATCGGCGCTTTGCGGCAGAGTTTGAGCGGTTTGTTCGGCGTTTTGCGCAGCGACAAAAGCTTCGTGTTCGGAGTACGTGCCTTCGAACATGTCGATGTGTCCATTTTGTATTGTAGCGATTTTATTGCAAACTTTGTCGATGAACCATCGGTCGTGCGAGATGACGACGATCGTGCCAGGGTATTGTCGGAGTGCGTCTTCGAGCGCTTCGCGCGAGTCGAGGTCGAGGTGGTTGGTGGGTTCGTCGAGCAATAACAAGTTTGGGGCTCGGAGCAGGAGTTTGGCTAGGGCGAGTTTGTTTTTTTCGCCGCCCGACAAGACCGAAACGGATTTGTCGACATCTTCGTTTGTGAACAGGAAAGCGCCCAGGGCGGCGCGTAGCATCGTCATGTTGATCGTCGACGGCAAGCCTGCACCGGCTTCTTGAAGCAGAGTTTTTGAAAAATCGAGGGCGTCGATTTGGTGTTGTGCGAAGTGTGCCAGATGGACGCGATCGGAGAGCAATCGTTCGCCTTCGAATGGGATGATATTGGCGAGAATTTTGATGAGCGTCGATTTTCCTGCGCCGTTTGGGGCACAGAGAGCGATTTTATCGCCGCGATAGATTCTGAAATTGATGTCTTTATAGACGACGTTATCGTCGTATGATTTCGAGACGTGCCGGAGTTCGAGTAAGATTTGCGGCGGTCGCTCGGGATCGGGGAAATGGAACCTGACTTTCTTCCGATTTTGGAGGAGTTGTACGGTTTCCATTTTTTCGAGTTGTTTGAGGCGCGATTGGGCTTGTTTTGCCTTCGATGCTTTGTATCGGAATCGCTCGATAAATGCTTGTTTTTCGGCGATAATTTTACTTTGTTGAATGGCTTGTTTTTCGAGTTGCTCTTCCATTTCGTCGCGCAATTGCAAGTAATGGTCGTAATTGCCGGGGAAGAGTAGGAGCCCGTTGTCGTCGAGAGCGGCGATGCCGTCGACGACGTGATTGAGGAAAGCGCGGTCGTGGCTGACGATGAGGAGCGTGCCTGGATACGAGGCCAGGAACGATTCGAGCCAATCGAGTGATTCGATATCGAGGTGGTTGGTGGGTTCGTCGAGCAAGAGGAGATCGGGCTTCGAGAGGAGGAGTCGAGCGAGCAAAATGCGCATTTGCCATCCGCCCGAGAACTCCGTCGTGCATTTATGCAATTCATCTTGTCGGAATCCGAGCGAAGCCATGATCGATTGAGCTTCGGCGCGGAGGGAATAGCCGCCCGCCGATTCGAATTCGTGTTGTCGAGCGCCGAGCGCCGCGATATTTTCATCGCTTGGGTCGCGTTCGACCGATCGTTGCAATCGTTCGATTTCGTCTTCGAGATCGAGAACGCGTTGCCGTCCCGAGAGGACGAGATCGATCGCCGGTTTCGCGTCGAGCAGGGTGATTTCTTGCGGAAGATAGCCGACCGACATCGTCTTTGGAATGATGACCGACCCCGAATCGGCGTCTAATTCGCCGGCAATGATGCGTAAAATCGTCGATTTTCCGGCGCCATTGTGCCCGACGAGGGCTGTGCGCTTGAATCGATCGACTTGCCAGGTCAAGTTTTCGAAGAGTTTTTGAGGTCCGAAGTATTTGGTCAGCCCAGTGACTTGTATCATGATGAGTTCCAGCGGGGCAAATGGATCAATGCGATGGCTATGCCGAGTTTCTACAGAGGCGATGGTGGCGCAAGCGCGACACCATCGCGGCGCCGTCTTTTAATGCGTAATCGCGAAAAACTCAACTCATGCGGCGTATTGAACGCCGCGAGAGTCGTCATTCTCGATCGTGAGAAATGGCGTTATGGACGCGTTTTTTCATCTGTCGAAGGCTCAGCCCGAGTTGGTTCATTCGGATGGCGATTTTGTGTTTGACGTCGTCGCCGTCGTTTCCGAAGAGTTTGGCGCCCATTTGCGCCAAATCGCCATTGCATGATTCGTAGATCATCGATAAATAGCGTCGTTCGAGTGTTTGGCGCAATTGTGCGAAGTCGGCACAAACGCCGATATCGAAACCTTGTGGCGCTTGTACGACGGAATTTTGTATGCCGATAGCTTGTGGCGCGATGCTCGTCTTTTCGATTTCGCCCAAGAGCGTGAGGGCATAGTAGGGATCGATTTCGATAATGCGGCTAGGCGAGTGGGCGACGTAGAGATCGTATAGTGCTTTGAGCAAGAGCATATCGAGAATGCTCTCGAGTTCTCGGGTGTTCCCTGGCCAATTATAGCTCATAAAGAGCTCGCGTGTGGCTGGTTTAAATCGGACGCAAGCGCAATTGTCGGGGAGTTTGTCGTAGTTTCTGTTGAAATCGACGCGGATATTGCCTTGAGTATGGCTTCTCTCTTTGAAGGAGTCGAGGTATGGTTTCATATCGCTCGAATTGAGCGTTTTATGGACGAGCATTTCGACGAAATCGGGGAGATCGATGCGTCGATCGCGTAGAGGAGGGAGTTCGATGCGCATAGCGGGAGCAAATCGCATATAGAGATCGAATCGGAATCTTCCTTCTTTGACGTCTTTATCGAGGTCGTGGCATGTGGCGACGATGACTTTGACGTCGACGCGTCGGGCGGATTGGAAAGGAGCGCCGACGCGTCGCACGACTTTATCTTGTAGAAAGATGAGGAGTTTTTGTTGGATTTCGGGCGAGAGATTGCCGATTTCGTCGAGGAACAAGATGCCGCCATCGGCTTCTTCGATGAGCCCCATTCGATCGCTCGACGCCCCCGAATAAGCGCCTTTGACGTGTCCAAAGAGTTCGCTTTCGATGAGCGTTTCGGGCACGGCCGATAAATCGAGCGTGACGAGTGGAGATCGTTTGCTCATCGGATAGATGATCTTTTCGACGAGAGAGCTTTTCCCCGATCCGCTCGGCCCCGTGATGAGCATGGTGCGAGGACCTTGACTCATGATTTCGATTTGTTGTCGAGCGGATCGGATGCTTTGCGAAGCGCCCCAAAAATAGCCTTGTTCGACGCGGACTTCGCGCCCGAGTTTGACGATGCTTTCGATACGCGCTGCGAGCGCATCGAGGCTGTCTTCGTCGTCGACGAATTGGAGTCCCGACATGTTCTGGAGCAGGGAATTGGCGCCATCGGGGAGCCGGCTCTTGTCGGTCATGAGTACGATGGGAATGCGAGCAAAATCGGGGAATTGGCGCAGATATCGTGCGATGATGAGGCCTTGCAGGGATTTGATGCGCTCGGGCGACTGCAAAGACGGATCTTCGGACAAAGAGAGCAGCTCTTCGGGGGGGAGGGCATCGAAGCGGATATCCATGAGAATGGCGTCGATCTTTCGATTTTGTCGCTTCGATCGCTGGAGTGCTTCGATCGCCTCGTGCGCATTTCGCGCACGGCGCAAGGGGCATGATTCGCGCGCATTACATGCCAAGCACGAAATCTGCCGGTCGCAGAGCGTCGCCCATGTAAATCGGCGTATAAAAGAGACGTTGGCTTGGAGTCGATCGATGAGCATGAGATGGTCGTCGACGACGAGGACGTGGAGTTTTTCGGGCGATGGCGAATCGTGGGGCGAAGATTGGATGGGAAAAGCTGAATTATGTTCGGTTTTTTTAGATATATTTGAACCGAATCCAAAAAAGTCGAAAGCCGATTCTTCGAGATTCGGCATATCGTCGACGATCGAGATTCGTTTGCATTCCGTTTCGAAATCTTCGACGGCCGCGACGATATCGTGGAGTTGTTGGATTTCGTCGTTTGTGAGCGATTTCCCAGTTTTGAGTCGCACGACGATATCGTCGCGATTCGTTTCGAATTTTGCGCACAGGGCTTCGACGCGATCGAGTTTATCGTCGAGTATGGGTTCCCAATCGGGATCGTGGCGCAGCTTAAAACCGAGGATAGAGGCGGTTTTGCACATTCCCGTGCCCGAGTCGAAGAGCCGACGCGCGAGGACTTGAGCCGCGGCATCGCTCAGAGGCGCACCGGGCGCGGGAATATCGAGGTGCTTGATGAGATCGTGGCGCAATCGTCGCGCCATTTCGTTGGGATTCATGAAATCGCCGAAGGAGTGAACGGCATTTGAGCAGTGATGGGGATTCGTGTGAGCGTTGGAATAGAATATGCCGTGAAATCGCGATTATAGGCTAAGTTTTTTGCGCCATTTTTGAGCCGCGGCGAGTTCTTCGGGCGAGTTGACGCCCATGACTTCGCCATAAGTATCGGCGACGACGGCGTTGACGGGCAGGCCTTCTTTGTTGGCGATTTCGATGATATCGGTGAAGTAGTATTCGTGGGCGGCGTTGTCGTTTTCGATTTGCGGTAGAGCAGTTTCGAGGAACGACACGGGGACGCTATAAGTCGCAGTTCCGATTTCTCGGATCGAAATCTGTTCGGGCGTACAATCTCTAAATTCGACGATTTTTGCGACAGTCCCATCTTCGTTTCGTACGATTCTGCCGTATGCCGCGGGCTGATCGAGGCTAACGGTGAGGCAGTTGATCGCCTTTTGCGTGCGCTTGAGCATCATGCGTTTGAGCGTTGCCGCTTGGATATTGGGCATATCGCCAGGCAAGACGATGGCATATCGCGCTTTCGAGGCCTTGATTTGTTCAAATGCCGAACGGACGGCGTCGGCAGTTCCCAGCGGCTGAGCTTGCGTTGCCAATTCGATCGACAATGCGTGACCGTCGTACGACAAATGTTGTCGGATATCGTCGTTATGGGGTCCGACGACGACGATGACGTTTTCAATCCCTGCCAATTGGCAAGCATCGAGCATTAAATCGAGGATCGTTCGACCGTCGACTTTGTGTAAGGGTTTTGCTTGGGTGGAATGCATTCGCGTCCCTTTTCCAGCGGCGAGTATGACGGCAATGACATCTTTCATAGATCGTCTTTTCCTCCTAATTATTCGCGGTAGCAAACACTCGATGTGCACGTTTCGTGTACGCGCACGGCACTTAAACAAGGCAAAGTCGGCTTGATGCGTTTGTAGATCCAAGCCGATAGGACTTCTGACGTCGGGTTTTCGAGCCCTTCGATTTCGTTGAGATAGTAGTGATCGAGAACGGCGTGTAGGGGTTGCCAAGCTTCAGTAATCTCGGCAAAGTCGACGACCATGCCCGTCGCCGGATCGACGTCGCCGTCGACGATGAGATCGATCTGGTAGCTATGGCCGTGAAGTCGTCCACATTTGTGCCCCTCGGGGACAAAGGGTAGGCGATGTGCCGCTTCGAAGCGGAAAGTTTTAGACAATGTCGTCGTCGACATGATGCGTCTCCTTGAGAATTATACGCCGCGTGCGTTTGGATCCCAAATGATCTTGTGCTGTTGTAGGTTTAGGCGAATGGGTCGATGGCTTTGACATATCCAATCGGCCAATTGCGCAAGGGGGAGTTTACCCCAAACGGCAGAAAAGTGCACGATAACGCGGTGAAATGCGTCATATTGTTGCAATTTTTCGATACACCACTCGAAATCGTTTGCATCGGCGACGACGCATTTGACCTCGTCGGTGCTACGCCACGATTGCGCATAGGTGCGCCATATCGCTTCGTCGTGCGCCGTTTTGCTCTGCGGTGGCTTGAGATCGATGATTCGATGGACGCCTTGCGGAACGGCATCGAGAGGGCGCGATCCATTCGTTTCGAGCAGAACAGTTTTTTGGCGTTCCAAGAGCTTCGCCATGAGCTTGCAAGCGCCTGCCTCTTGCATCATCGGTTCGCCCCCGGTGATTTCGACCAGTTCACACCCAAATGATTCGACTTTTTCGACGATTTCATCGATCGACATGGGCGTCGACTCGGCATAGGCATAAGTCGTGTCGCACCAAGCACAGCGCAGATTACATCCGCTGAGACGGACGAAGACACACGGCTGTCCGGCAAAGCTCGATTCGCCTTGTAGCGAATAGAATATTTCACAAATTCGAAGTGTATCTTCGGGCGCGTTACAGCAGGTTGTCATATATCGATCGACTTTATTCTAGTGGCTCGGTTCAATGTGGTGCAAGCGTAGCTTCGGTTCAATGTGGTGCAAGCGTCGCTTCGGCTCAATATGGGGGCAGGGGGATTACCGTTCGAAAGCGTGTTGTGCTTCGGGCAATGTGAGGGCTTTGGCGATGGCTTGAACGCGTTCTTTTTCGACGGGTTTTCGCCAATTGCCATCGCATTTAATCGACGTCCCGACGATGAGCCCATCGGCGGCGGCGGCGAATTTAGCGGCGTTATTTGCCGTAATCCCCGAACCGATGACGACGGGGAGATGGGCTGGGCGAACTTTGGCTACGTCTTCGATATGGGCTTCACACCCCGTCGATACGCCCGTCACGATGAGGGCATCGGCTCCGCAAAAAGCAAATCCATGCGCCAAATCTTCGAGTTTGGCATCGCTCGTAATGGCGTGGCAGGAGTGTTTCTTTTGGACGTCGGCCCAGACTTTGACGTTTGCGCCGAGTCGTTTTCGCAAGCGCAAAACTTCGGCTGCCGACGCATTCATCATGCCTTCGTCGGCGATATGGGCATAGGCGAATGCCTCGGCGCGAATGAATTGTGCGCCGGCGCAAGCCGCCAATCCCATGGCTTCGCAGTTGGCACCTGCCAAGACTTGAACCCCAACGGGCAAGCTAAAAGCCGTCGTGAGGCGGTCGACGGCGATGGCCATCGCCGCAACGATTTCGGGACCTACATGCCCATTGAGATAGGGCAAATCTGCCATGTTTTCGACGAGGAGCGCATCACATCCGCCCTCGACGAGGTTTTGGGCGTCGCGTATGGCGTTTTGCAATATCTCATCGATCGATAAACAGCTCCCAGGCGTCCCCGGAAGTGCTCCCAAGTGCACCATGCCGATAAATGCGCAATCATTCTTTTGTGTTTCAAACAGTTTCATATTTCCTTCCTCTCTCCTATCGCCTCCACATTGGAACGCGTTGGAATCGTTGCATCGAACCGTTGCACTGTGAAATGGATAGGTGAATAGATATCGCTTTTCCTATCGTTTCCACATTGGAATCGTTGCATCGAACCGTTGCACTGTGCAATGGATAGGTGAATAGATATCGCTAAAAAGCCCGATTTCGTTTGAAATTCAACGGCGCGGCGTGGGCATTTATTTCGTCGCCGTTAAAAGTCCCAAATATCGATCCATCTTGCTCGATATCGGACGCTGGATCGAAATCTTCGCCATCGATTTCTTCGACGTTTCCGCCGCGATATCCGCATTTGGCAGCTTTCATCGGCACGATCGGTGTGCCGTTTTCGTCGTAGATATCGGGGCGCCATGCGTATTTCGTCGAATCTTGCGCATCGGGCACGTAGAATGCCATTTCGTCGGATTCGAGCATGAGCTGCAGGCTATCTTGCGGAGGACAACAGGGCTCGAACGGCACGGGTTCGTTGCGTTTGGCGTATCGGGCGTGCATCTTTGCAATCGCCGTTGCATCGCATTTGCGGCGATACATTTCGTTGATATAAAAATTCATCGTCTTGGCGATGGGCTTGGGAAGCGTCGGCTGGAGCCGATAAACCGCCCCTTTTCGGGGATTCGGGATAATCGCCATCAAAAACGCGCATTCCTTGAGCGATAAATCTCGACTCCGTTTCCCGAAATAGAACTTCGCCGCTTCTTCGATCCCATAAATCTCGGGGCCAAATTCGATGACGTTGAAATACAGCTCCATGATGCGCTTTTTGGGGATCTGAACGACCGATTCCATCAGCCACGTATAGAGGACTTCTTGGAACTTGCGCGAGACCGATTTCGTGCGATCGAAGAAGATATTTTTGACGAGTTGCATGCTAATCGTCGACGCACCGCGGCTAAAGCTCTTTCGCGCGATATTGCGCGCCATGGCGGCTTTGACCTGTAGCGGGCTAAATCCCTTGTGCGTAAAGAACGATCCGTCTTCGGTCGTCGTAATGAGCTGGATGAGCCACGGATTGATATCGTCGAAGATGACCCAATGTGGATACATTTCGCGGATATCATCTTCGGTTTGGCGCGGCACATAAATCGGCATGTCGCCGATGACGATGGGGTAGAGCGACGGCGGGATGACGATGTCGTGTTCGACGAGTGCATTGGGATCGATGACGCGATGCGTGAATCCCTTGCTGAGCATGTTGATATCGCGCATTTCGGGCCACGATACAACGGCAAAATCGTCGCTCGTCGTCAACTCGAATGCGTGTTCGACATCCGACATATCGCTAAAAAAGCCATTCGCCTTGAACGTCAATCCAATCGATCCCTGCCATTGCAAGCCATCGAGATCGGTGCGCAAAGCGTGTGGAATCGCTTCGAATAGCGATTGCATCGGCATCGACAACAGATCGGCTCGCACGTCGAAATGCCAAGCCTCTTCGCTGTCGAATCCTCCCCCTTTCGTCTTAATCTTGCGCATCATAGGCTCGATATCGACCGACATGTTGAGCGTATTGTCGCCAATCGCAAATCGGAACGCCTCGATGTCGAATTTCTTTTCTTTCCACAAGACTTTTGCATCGGTCGTGAAATTTGCCCGTAGCTCGAACGGTTCTCGGCTAAAGGCATCGATTTGGAACATCGCCCCCGATGTCGATAGCGTCGCCTTCATATCGAGGATTTCTTTGGCAACGTCGACGTCGTAATCGATATCGAACGCGAGTTCGGCGTGCGAAAGATCCATCGCCGGCAAGTACTGTTTGACGATGGGAGCCGCATTGGCTTGCATCGCCTGACTCTTCGCATCTTGCGCGTTTGCCTCGGGCACCGCGACGCCCTCGCGCAACGGCGTCTGGAATCTCTTCAATGCGTCACCCGCTCGCATCGACGAAACACTCACTTTCCCCGCCGTGCTCTCAGATCCTCGCATGGCGTATTCCCCCGCGAGCGAAAAACTGCTCACGACGGGTTCGGCAAAGCGCAAGTCGAGCTTGTAATCGAGTACTTTTCTAATACTGCGATACCCGATTTCGGCGTCGATCTGATCGGCACCAAATCTCAACCATCCATCGTTTCTCTGATCGTCGATCGATACTGAACCATCGGTGATGAAAAACCGCTGCGATATGAAATAATCTTTGGGCTTTTTTGCCTTCTTGGGCTCGGTGCCTGCCCCTGTATTCGCCGCATCTCCCGATTTCTTCTGTGAAATCAATGGCTTAACGACGTCTTCTAGCGCCATAAAGCTGTGCATGATGGGCATATCGTCTCGAATGACGAGTTGCAATTTGGGCGCTGTCAGTTCGATTTCTTTGAAATAAACGCCGCTGACTTTTTTAGGCGGCAATTGCATGAATTGCGCACGTACTCTTTCGACTGCGATAAACGGCATCTGATGCGTCGTCACATCGAGAGCGTCGACTTCGATCGTCGTCGGAAGCACAAACCGCGCCGCATCGAAGCGGACGGCAAAGCCGTTTTCGTTCAAAAATACAGGCGTCTCGCCCTTGTCAGATTTGGGCAACGATAGCGCAATATTGCCATCGATAGCGCTCCGAATTTGCCCCGAAACATTCGTCTTGTACGATTCGCGAGTATCGCCCTCGACGAGCAAGAACGATATTTGTCCCGAAACATCGTAAGGTGTCAGGAGATTATCGGCATGGGCGTCGTCGGCCATCGCATCATCGATCCGATCTTCCGATCTGACGAATGCCAAATCTTCGATAGTAATGGCTCCGAGTTTTACCTCCGAATCGATGTCGATCGGCGCCATCGCGAGCGAAGCCGTTTCGATGCGAACTTCTGGCCACGGCGTGAGGACTTGTTTCCAGCGCGGCGTCTTTTTCGCCTTCTTCGGCTCTCTCGAGGCGGGTTTTTCTTTCAGGGCTTCGACGATATCGTCGAAATTCGTCTTGTCGCCATCGCGCCGCAAAGCGACTTCGATATCGTTTATCTCGATGCGATCGACCGAAAAATCGTCTCCCCACGGTATCTTTGTCAATGCCACATCGACGCTATCGAGCCGAACGCCCGTCATTTCGGGCTTTCCGACGTCCGAAATCGTGAGCCGCCCCACGTGTGCACTGCGCAACCCCGTCAAGCGAAGATCCGAAACGGCAATCCTTCTATCGATACGCGCCGAAATCGTCTCGAGCTCGGCATTTATCTTTTGTTCTGCAACATAGGGCAGTATCGTAAACCACGATAGCACGGCGCCTGCGACGACGACACCACCGCCTATTCCCAACCCCAACCCTAACCGCTTCTTGTCGGTTGCCATAAAACCCGATCCTCGCTATTCTTTTCCCCTCAACACGTCAAACGAACCGCCCTACGCATTGCAGGCTATTCTTCGGCCTTTGCAGGTTCATCTTTTGCGGGTTCATCTTTCGCAGCCGCCTCGAGTTGTTCGAGTTGCGCACGCAAGTCTTCGACTTCTTTGCGCGTCGCGAGCCCGAGTTTATCGGCAATTCCCGCCTTCATGCATTCCGAGGCGTCGTTTATCTTCGTGAGTGCGGCGAGCCCCACGTCCATGACTTTTTGCGCCTGCGGCGAGGTGAGAATCTTTTGGGCTTGCTCCGACTCCATAATAGCCATGCCTTTGGTCAACAACGTTTCGACGAGTGATGTGAGCTGTTTTTTCATCTCGATTTCTCCTTTTTCGAGCAAGTCTAAGCGAATTTGGGGTCTGCCACCCCACCGTCTTCTTAGTCTATCACGATATTCAAAAATCGAATCGTTTTTTCGTTCACCGCAGCCTCACTCGCTTCAATAGCGCTGCCCCTAGGCTTCGCCGAGCCCGAGCACGCGGACGACTTCCGACAGCGGGACTTCCATGTTGCCGAGCTTTTGGATGGCGCTCTCGAGTAGACCGTGCATGCCATCCGAGCGGGCGCAACGCGTGAGCGTTTCGTTATCGGCGGCTTCGTGTACGAGGTGGCGCAAGTTGGTGCCGATTTCGAGAATTTCGAATATGCCCGTTTGACCAAACATGCCCGTGTTGCGGCAATCTGGGCACCCCATGCCCTCGCAGACGTTGAGCGCTGTGCGTTGAGTCGAGAGTTGGTGCAAACCGAGGAGGTGGATTTGATCGTCGGTGAGCGTCGTCTTTTGGCGGCAATTGGGGCAGATCTTGCGGACTAGGCGCTGGGCAACGCATCCGACGAGGCACGACGAGAGCAAAAACGGCGGAATGTTGAGGTCGAGCATTCGCGTAATGGCCGATGGCGCGTCGTTGGTGTGGAGCGTCGAAATGACGAGGTGCCCCGTGAGCGCCGCTTGGACCGCCATGTGAGCCGTTTCTTCGTCGCGAATTTCGCCGACCATGACGACATCGGGGTCTTGGCGCAAAACGGTGCGCAAGGCGTGGGCGAAGTCGAGCCCGATTTTGGGCTGTACCTGGACTTGATTGAAGTCTTCGTAGACCATTTCGACGGGGTCTTCGATCGTCGTGATGTTGATTTCGGGCGACGATAGCACGTTGAGCGCACTGTAGAGCGTCGTCGTTTTGCCGCTCCCCGTGGGCCCCGTCACGAGGATGAGACCGTGTTTGGCGGCGATCATGCGGCGGAACGCCGAGAGCTGTTCCTGCGTCATGCCGAGTCCGTCGATGCCTTGGAACAGGCGGCTGGCATCGAGCACGCGGATGACCATCTTTTCGCCAAATGAAACGGGCATCGTCGAAACGCGCAGTTCGACTTCGCGCCCGTTGTATTCGGTTTTAATGCGCCCGTCTTGTGGGCGGCGCTTTTCGGCAATATCCATGCGAGCAAGCGTTTTGAGCCGCGAGACGATGGGCGCATGGACGACGACGGGCAACTTGTGAACGGCGTGCAAAACGCCATCGATCCGCAACCGCACGATGCACTGTTCGCGCTTGGGCTCGAGGTGGATATCGGTCGCGCGCTGGCTAAAGGCGTAGTTGAGAAGGTAATCGACGGCGTTGACGATGTGGCTGTCCGAGGCGTCGATGTCTTCGAGCTGCCGAATCGACATGAATTGTTCGAGGTTGCCAATCGCAATCTGCGCCTGATTTATCGACGTCGTCTGCTCGGTCGCTGCCGCCGTCACGCTCGTCTTGAAGCCATAAATCTCGGCAATCGACCGCAAAATAGCCGTTTTCGAAGCCAGCACCGTGGCAATGTCGTAGCGCTGCATCTGGCGCAACGACCTGACGAGTTCGTCGTTGTGCGGCAACTCAATGGCCACGGTCAAAACGTTCTGGCGCAGCGAAATGGGCAAGACGACGTTCATCTTGGCAAAGTTCTGGCTAAACGTCTCTGTGATGAGCTTCTGGTCGAGCCGCAACGGGTCGATGCGCAAATACGTCACACCCGTAGCATGCGCCCAAATCTCGACGATTTTCTCCTCCTCGAGCGCACTCCCATCGGCCGCCACCGCACCCGACGCCATGACGATTTCGACGGGCGACGGCTCGTAGCGCGGCTGCGCCACCTTATCCTTCTTAATCAGCGCTCGAATCACGCCTTGCCGCACGCGAATCATCTGCGCCTGCTCAAGCGCAATCACGTTTTCGCGCGTTAAAATATCGAGAAGTTCGAGGAGTGCATTCTGCCGAATATCCATTTATCTACGCTCAAAAAAAATCTCATTCTCTCATCGATGCGCCACGCCGCCACGCCGCGCACCATATAATGCACCTTATAATGCACAATTCGAATCGGTTGGGCAATTATCGCCAGTTCTACTTCAGAAAACTGGAATTGTGATGTATGGCGTGCGTGTTTTTGGGGGCTCGGCTATTTCGCCCGTTGGGCTCAATACGCCTCGCGGCTGCGGCTATTTCGCCCGTTGGGCTCAATACGCCTCGCGGCTGCGGCTATTTCGCCCGTTGGGCTCAATACGCCTCCGCGGTGTGCCCCACCCCCTGCCCCCGCCCCACGGGGCGGGGATGGGCGCAAACTGCGCCTAGGCGGCGCAGAATCCAAACCCCACGGGGCGGGATACATCAAACTGCGCCTAGGCGGCGCAGAATCCAAACCCCACGGGGCGGGAATGGGCGCGAACTGCGCTGAGACGGCGCAGAATCCAAACCCCACGTGATACGTGTAAATCGTTGCGTGATACGTGCAAATCGCCGCGTGATGCGGGCAAATAGAGAAAAAACCATCAATACAGAGAATTGAATCGAAGAACGAAAAGGAGTCGAGATGAATCGAAGCATCATTTTGGCATCGGCGTCGCCACGTCGAAAGCAATTGTTGGAATCGGCGGGGATCGTGGCAACGGTAGAAGTCGCCGATATCGACGAATCGCATGGCGATGGCGAAAAAGCCGCCGATTACGTGGCGCGCATGGCGTACCAAAAAGCCGAAGCCGTCGTGCGGCGACATTTGAGCGATAAATCGACCGATAAATCGGTCGGATTGGATGTCGTCGTCGTCGCCGCCGATACGATCGTCGTCGTCGATGGCGTGATATTGGGCAAGCCCGCGTCGCGCGACGAGGCGTTTTCGATGCTCAAAAGGCTCGTGTCGCGTCGTCACGACGTCATGACAGCGGTGGCCATCGCCGATTTGGCAGGTCGTGCTCCAAAGTGGCAACGATTCGTCGTGACGACGCATGTCGAATTTGGCGACGTCGACGACGCGCGACTTTGGGCATATATTGACTCGGGTGAACCGATGGATAAGGCTGGGGCGTATGGGATTCAGAGCGGTGCGGCATCATTCGTGCGCTGTATCGAAGGATCGTATACGAATGTCGTTGGGCTACCCCTATACGAAACGGTGAGCGCACTCGCGGATTACACGTGCGCCAAATAGTTCGATCGATGCTAGCACCGATGGGGCAGGAGTACCGCTCTGACGCGGTGCAACATGCGTCATAATAAGCAATGGTGGGGTTTTGAACGTTGCGTGCTTTTGTCCTAATCGATATTATAAGCGGCAACGGAGGATGGTTTTGGCGAATGCTAGGCGTTGTTGGCATGGCGTCGCAATATAGAGGAAGAAATCGTGAAAAAGCGCTTTAGAAACGTCGTTTTGTTATGTGCTTGTGCATTGTCGATCGTGGCATTGGGCGGTTGTTCGATGCAGAAGATGGCGGGCAATGCCGTCATTGAATATTCGCACGACGAAGCGATACCGTATTTGATGTCGCAAGGCGATTTGGCATCGGCGTGCCAAATGGGGCAGGCGATGGGACCCGTGCTCATGTCGTTTCATCGCGTTGGGCTCGATCCGGCACAAATCGGGATCGGTACGCACATGGCGGCCGGAATGTGTGCCGAAATGGATCAACGCGAGCACGAATTGGCGCGATATCGGGCACTTTATGAGCAACGATCGACCGAGGCACAAGACGCCCTTGTGCGCGAAAAACAGGCGCACAGCCTCGCTGCGAGCCGCATGATATTGGCGTATGAGAATGCCGTTGCCGCCTATGGCGATTTGAGCGAAAAATGCCCAGAATACAAAAACGATACCGATGCCCTGCTTTCATTATTGGGGCTAGCCTCGGGCGCTTTGGCGATTTTGCACGATTTTAATAGTGAAAAAGCCGTGGGCATATCGCTCGATATACCTGGCAAGATCGAAAAAGGCGCACAATGTTTCGACGACGATAAGTGGTGGGGAATGCCGACGGCACTTCGCGCCGCCATTTGGTTGAGCATCCCCGGGAGTGGTCCCGAGGGCGTCGATCCGATCGAGGCCATGAAAACGGCGGCGGCAAAAGGCGATGCGCAAGGCGTATTTTTGGCACGAGCTATGCAAATCATGATGTTGGCGACGGTCGGTCAGCCCGAAAACATGTGCCAATCGATGACCGAATCGAAGCTCAAAGACGGCAGTGGCGACTTCGCCATGCTCAATGCCTACGCGCGAAGCATGATTCAGCATCAAGCCGATATTTCTTGGACAAAAGCCAAGGGATATCGAGCTCCGCTCAATTGGGCACAATGCCCCGTTGCCGAGGCGGCGAGTACGATGGACGAAGAAAAAGCCAACGATTTGCTCGAAGGCTTATTCGACGATGAAGACGTCGACGCCGTCGAAACGCCGGCGGATGCAGTTCCTGCCGAAACACCTACAACCTAAACTGCGCAATTTTTCGATTTAACCGCGCAATGCTTGAGAAATGAGGAGCAATCTCAATGAAAAAGTCATTAGCATTATCGGCCTTTTTGATGGCGTCACTCGTTGGACTATCGGCACAAGCCGGTGAATCGCGCACGCTGTGCGTCTACGATCCATCGGGCGCCAATGGCGATGCTTATGCGACGATGAAAGAATACCAAGTGGCGGCATCGCAATGGGGAATCGATTTCGATCTCAAGCCGTATACAAACGAAAAGACGGCGAGCGACGATTTCAAGGCGAAGAAATGCGACGCCGTCTTTTTGACGGGGTTGCGAGCACGCAATTTCTCGAAATTTGCCTCGACGCTCGAAGCCATGGGTGCATTGCCGAGCTACGACCTATTGGGCGATGCCATCGCTCTATTGGCGCAACCCAAGGCGGCGAAATTGCTCAAAAATGGCGCCTACGAAACGGTCATGGTCATGCCCATGGGCGCCGTCTATCTCATGGTTCGCGATCGATCGTGGAAATCGATCGAAGATATCGCAGGCAAACGCATCACGACGATCGACTTCGACGAAGCCGCGATTCACATGGTCAAATTGTCGGGCGCATCGATGGTCTCGGCCGATATTTCGACATTTGCGGGCATATTTAACAACGGTGCCGCCGATATTTGTTACTCCCCGACGACGGCGTTTAAGCCGCTCGAACTCGAAAAAGGCGTCAAAGAAAAAGGCGGTATCGTTCGGTATCCGATTGCACAGCTGACGGGGCAAATCTTGACGCATGCCGATCGATTCCCCGCCGATTTCGGCGAAAAATCGCGTCAATACGGATCGGAAAACTACAAGAAGATATTGCAACTTTCGACGAAATCCGAAGCCGATATCAAAGATTCGTATTGGATCGACATTACAAAAGCCAACAAAGATCGATACGATCAAATCTTCCTCGACGTCCGCGTCAAATTGCGCGACGATGCCAAAGTCTACGATAAATCGATGCTTTCGTTGATGCGCCGTTTGCGCTGTAGCGCCGATAAAACGCGTAGTGAATGCGCTCAAAAACGCGAATAGCTATGCCGCGCGCATCGAGCGCGGAACTCGTGAAATAAACCGCGCCTCGAGCGCGGTTTTTTGTTACGCATAGGGCGAAAATGGGATTTTTGCGCGTGTTCATGCTATTGCGCACGGCGCGGCGTTTGTGCTATGCAAGCGCGGTTATTCGCCTCAAAACAGTATCTTCGTTGGCGTAATTCGTATTCAGAGAGCGTTTTTGGTCATGTCAGACGTCGTAAAACCAGATCTTCCCAATCCAGGTGACCGGTTAGCCGATCGCTATACGATAATTCAGCGGGTAAGCCTTGGCGGTTTTGGTGCGGTTTATCGCGCATTACAAGACAATCTTGGCCGCGATATCGCGCTCAAAGTTTTGCTCCCCGATGTCGTGTCGAATAACGCCGACTACGTCGAGCAATTTCGCCAAGAAGCACTTCTGACGAGTCAGTTACGCCACCCCAACACGATAACGATATTCGACTATGGTCAAACCGAGACGGGGTTGTTGTTCCTCGTCATGGAATGGCTCGACGGCAAGACGTTGACCGAAGTGCTCAAGAATGAGGGCGCTCTGAGCTACGATCGCTGTTTGCACATCAGTCAACAAATCCTCAAATCGTTGAGCGAAGCCCACGAGCGCGGGATGGTTCACCGCGACC
This sequence comes from Myxococcales bacterium, assembly GCA_004554395.1. Lineage (GTDB taxonomy): Bacteria > Myxococcota_A > Bradymonadia > UBA4248 > UBA4248 > UBA4248. The sequence goes on from SFMP01000083.1 coordinate 32,599, forward strand.
TCAAACCATCGAACTTGATGTTGTGCGTGCAATATGGCGAGCAAGATTTCGTCAAAGTCTTGGACTTCGGACTCGTCAAGAATTTGTCGGATGAAACGCTGAGCATTCGCGGCAAAGCCGTCGAAGCGCCGCATTTTACGGCAAAGCGTCGCGCACCCGGGACGCCGCACTATATGGCTCCCGAGCAAGCCATGGGCAAGGGAACGACGACATCGGCCGACGTCTATGCCTTTGGTCTCATCCTCTACGAAATGCTCACCGGGAAACGCGCATTCGATGGCACCGACAAGATGGAAGTCTTGCTCAAGCAAGTGCGCCAACCTTGTCCGCCTCTGCCCGATGAACTCGTCGATACGTTCTTGGGCAAAGTCGTCGCCCAATGCGTCGAAAAAGATCCGCTCAAGCGTCCGCAAAGCGCGACAGCGCTTTTGCGCGACTATCAATTGAACGAAGAAACGCGCGGCATAGAAATTCACAACGGCGATTTCGAAGCACAAGCTCGCTGGAAATCGCTCGCCGAGCCGCGCGTCGTCTCCGATGTGAGTAGCTCGCTCAAAGAAATCTTCGTCGGGCGACGCGACGAAGTCGATGAATTCCGTTCGATCATCGAAAAGGGCATTGCCGAACGACAAGGCACGACTTTCGTCGTCACCGGTACGACGGGTATCGGCAAAACGGCTCTCGTCAATAAGTTTGCCGATATCTTCTTAGAAGTATCGCATGGACTTCGGATAAGTACGGCATTTTTGCCGCAAAATTACTTGTCGTTCTCGGCGATTCGATTTGCATTGCGCAAATTCCTCAACGTCGCCTCGGACGATGCCTCGGTGGCGCAAGTCGAAATTAAGCGCGCTTTGTCGCGCTACGAAATCAGCGATTCTTATCTCGTGACGTTTTTGACGCACTTCATCGTCGGGAAATATGGGCAATCGGGCGATGAACGCGAGCAAGCCGAATTGCGTTTGGAAGAGTTTTTCGATGCGCTTTCGCGCGTCGCCCCCGTCATGTTATCGGTCGAAAACATCCATTGGGCCGATACCGACAGCTTGAATTTGCTCTGGAAACTGGCGCTTGCCGTCGTCTCGAAACATCGCCCGTTTTTCTTGGTCGCGACGTTCCGCCACCAAAAACTCGCCGCTAATCGCGAGCTTCAAATGCTCCTCGAGCGATTCAATCGCCTCGAACACGTCTATTATCGCGAAATGCAGCTCGCTTGGCTCAACAAAAAAGATTGCGCCGCGATTATCGAAAACGCCGTCAAAATGCAACGTCCGATGGCGAATCAGTGCATGCAATTGTCAAAGGGCAATCCGCTCTTCCTCAATCTCGTCTTGCGCTATATCGTCGACGAAAAACAAACCCTAGGGGCCGATGAGGCTCAAAAACTCGTCATTCCCAATTCGATCGAACGCATATCGCTCAAGCGCATCGATCAGATCGTTCGCAAATACAATCAGCCCGAATTCCGCGAGATCTTGCGCCATGCCGCCCTCATCGGCGAGACCTTTTCACTTGCCACGGTCGAAACGCTCCTGCGTCGCGATGGCAAATATTCGCTATTGGATTGTACGAGTCGAGCGCTCGAAGTTTGGCGTCGCGAGGGGATCTTGCGCCGTCAATGGGACGCCGATATGTCGTTTGAATTTATCCATCCGCATATCGTCGAATTCTTCAACATCGATTCGACACCCGAGCTCCATCTCAACGTGGCGCGCACGAAAGAAGCACTCAGCGAGACCGATCTCTATATCGATTACGAAGATATTGCGCGCCACTTTAAGCTGGCTGGCGATAAGAAAAACGCGCTTCGATTTTTGGATTGCGCCGCAAATGCCGCACTTCAGAACACGAATTTGCTCAAAGCGCGACTGCTCTACGAAGAAATGTTGCCGCTATTCGAAGCCGATGAATCGATCGAGCGACAAAAGAACGTCTATCATCAATTGGGCGATTTGACGTTGCGTTTATCGGAGTTTGGACCGGCAAAAGACTATTTGCAAAAGACGGTTCAGATCTCTCAAGAATCGGGCGATCATCAGCTCGAAGGGTTGGCTTATTGCGGGCTTGCCGAACTCGCTTTGGCCCAAAACCAACTCGAAGAAGCGAGCTCGAATTATACGCGAGCTAAAAATACCCTTACGGCCGACGATCCAAGCGTTCAGAGCAAGCTCCTACTCGGCATGGGCAAACTATCGAAGCTCAAGGCCGACTGGCAAGCCGCACTCGCTTGTTTCCAAAAGGCATACGATTACAGTTCGAATGCGGCGAATTTCGATCTCATGGCGAGTGCGCTCTACGAGCTCGGCGTCATCTATTTGTCGTTGGGCGTCGTTCGCCAAGCGCACGAATGCTTCGTCGCCGCACAAAAGAATTATCAGACCGTGGGAAATACGGCCGACGAAGCAAGCGTATTGCTCGCTCTTTCCAAGACATACGGCATATTTATGCGCCCCGACGATGCGCATATCTCGAATGAGTCGGCCATCGAAATCTATCAAAAATTGGGCGATCAACTCGGGTTTGCCAATGCTCTTGCACAGATGGCTGAAATCAACATTCAGCAACTCATCTACGACGAAGCGCAAAAGTTCACGCTTCGCAGCATGCCCATCTTCAAAGATTTTCACGATGCCCTGGGCAATGCCCGTTGCCAATCGCTATTGGCGCAAATCGAGCTGGCTCATTGTCAACTCGACAATGCCATGACTTTGGCTGAACAAGCATTCGAACAGTACAAAAAGACCGATAAATTCAATGCCCAAGTCGATTTGTCGATATTTATCGGCACGGTTCAGACGTATCAGAACAAATTCGATATGGCACAAGCCAGCTTGAACCAAGCAGAAATGTTGCTCGATATCCATCAATCGAATGCGAGTCGCCCAGAGCTCTATAATGCGATGGGGCTTTTGTACGAATGTCGAGGCGATTTTGCAAATGCCGACCGATATTATCGCATGGCGCAAGATACGGCTCAGTCGATGGAATACCTCGAACAAGTTTACGTGGCGCGGATGAACGTCATCAAGGTCAACATGTTCTTTACGCCAGGGCGTTGGTACTACGATGAATTGCTCAAGATAGCGAATGAATCGCGTACCTATGGCCTCAAAAATGCCCAGATTCACGCGTTGTTGTTTATCGTGTGGTTCGAGGGGGTCTATGGCGAGCAACGCACCTGGGAGAATCTCATGGGCGAATTGACGCGATTCGTCCAAATACAGCGATTGCCAGTGCAAGGGCTATTGCGTCGCTTCGAATTCGACGTCGACGTTTTGAAATACGTCGGTGCCGACTTATCGGCCGCATTGCGCCGTAGCGCAGGATGGATTCGACAGTATTTGTGTCCGTAGGAGTCGACAGACGAGAGCCGAACGAGGACGTTGAGAATCGTAGCCTTATTTGCGTGCGTTCGCCGCGCGAATAGGGCTTTTTTTGGCACTTTTTTCGGAGAGAACACGAAAAGCGCATGAGTCGTCGATATTTGATTGATAGAGAATGATGCGTGCGATAAAGTGAAATGTGGTGTGCGATGATTTAGGTTTTGTGCATTGGTGAGAGAGCCTAAGCTTATGGTGATGTCTGGCAAAAAGTGTCCGAAATGTGGCGTAGAGCTCGTCAAAGGTGCGAGTTATTGTCAACGTTGCGGAACGCGAATATTCGAAAACGACTTTGGCGATTTATCGTCAGATCCGTATATCGGGACGATAATCGACGATACGTTCGAGATTCAATCGATACTCGGAACGGGGAGCATGGGAATCGTCTACAAGGCGCATCACCGTGCGCTCAATTGTCCTGTAGCGATCAAGATATTGCGCCACGACTTTTTAAACGACCGCGTCGTTCAAACGCGGTTTCAGCGCGAGGCGCAAGCGGCGAGTAGCCTTTCGCATCCGAATATCATCCAGATTTACCACTACGGTCGCACGGCACTCAACGCGCCCTATATTGCGATGGAATGCCTCAACGGCAAAGAACTGTCGTCGCTCATTCCCGAACAATTTCCGCTTTCGCCCAAGCGCGTTTGCCATATCGCGAGTCAGACGGCGCATGCGCTAAGCGCCGCGCATCATGCGAATATCATTCACCGCGATCTCAAGCCAGCCAATATCGTCGTCACGAATCGTTGTCACGACGATTTCGTCAAGGTTCTCGACTTTGGCATTGCCAAGATCGCCGACGTCGAAGGCGAGGGGTTGACGCGCGAAGGTGCGATTTGTGGTACACCGGCGTTTATGAGCCCCGAGCAAGTCTTGGGTCGCAATATTACGCCACAGTCCGATATATTTAGCCTGGGTAGCACACTCTACTACATGTTGACGTGTCGACTGCCGTTCCATGGCGATAGCCTCGTCGATATGTCGCGATCGGTCTTATCGCTCAATCCGACGCCACCGAGCCAAGCTCGAATCGACTGTTATGTCGCGCCCGAGCTCGAATCGATATGTCTCAAGGCCCTCGAAAAAGACCCAGCTGACCGATTCGAAAGTGCCGATGAAATGGCGGTAGCGCTCGATAGGCTTTATTCGCAGTTGCCCGACGATACAAGCAACATCAAGCCTAAGATCGTCATTCAATCGACCGATTGTGCGGCAATCGAAGATTTATCGGGAGCAACGGCTTGCATTAAGGCCTACGACGAAGACGACGAAGACGACGAAGCTGGCACAGTCGTCGAAATGCCGGCATTTCCAAGCGAACCATCGATGTCGTCGGTTCACTCGACGCATACGAATACCGATTCGCCTGCGATGAAAAACCCGATCGTCTATGCCGTCTCACAGGTGCTCGACGTCATCAATCCCAATGCGACACCAGAATCGAATTCGCTTTTGATGACGCCGACGAACGACGAAGAAGTCGTCAAGTCGCGCAAGCGCTTTTTACTCGGGATCGTTTGCATCGTCGTCGGCGCTTGTCTCTTGCTCGTCATCGTCATATCGTTGACGGTGTTTGCGTTGCGTCCGAGCACATCAGATAGCGGAAAACAATCGACCGAAGAGTCGAATAAAGAAGCGGCTGCGGTAGCCGAAGATTTTGAAAAACGCCCAAGTCTCGATACGCTGATGAAAGTCGATACGGTCGTCGCCTCGATTCAAGCGGGGATGACCTATGCCACGGCCTATGGATCTTTGCGCCTTGCCGACGAAGATCGCGCCCGAGTCGCTGCCGATAGTGGCGACGCCGATGATAATGGCGGCGAGGTGGGCGACGAAGGCGATGCCGATGCTGTCGAGGCGGCCAATGTCGAACAAGCGCCTAAACCTGCGCCGAAGCCGACAGTTGCAAAGACGACGAAACCTGCGCAAAAATCGGGATCGACGGCAAAGAAGACGACGAAACCTGCGCAAAAATCGGGATCGACGGCAAAGAAGACGACGAAATCGAACGCGTCGAAATCAAGTGCTTCGAAAAACCAAGGGCGTGGCAAAGTCTCGTATGCATCGCAAATTGCGCAAGCCGAAAAGCTCGAAAAACAAGGCGATAAGGTAAAAGCGTGCTCGATTTATCGTCAAATTTTGCGCGGTGAAGGCATTAGTCAGAGCGAAAAATTAAAAGTTCAAGCGAAGATAAGGAATTGTGGGCGCATTTCGATTTAATCGTCAATCGACGCTCAGAAAGAGTTGAGGGATAAACGTGTCGCGAAGAAGCATAGCGATGCGCGATCGACGCGTGCGGTTATGGATATGGCTTTCGGTCATTGGCATAGGGATTTTCGTCTACTTTTGCCAACATCCCATTCGCATTAAGCAAGAGGCGAAGATATCGCAAGGCGTAGCCATGACTCTCGATTCGACGAGCGATTATCTCGTCGTCGTCGACGAAATGGCACCCAATGCCACGCCAGAATCGTTCATGGAAATGTCGTTTTCCTATGCGTGGATCAATACATTCCAGCAAGAAATCGGTCCGGTGTCGGTCATTGGAGCGCAGCAATTCCCGCAAGCAGATTTGAGTGGTTTCAAACTCGTCGTTCTGACGCGTTCTGTATCGGAGCGCGGCGATTGGGTGCCAAAGATTCGCAGCTATTTAGAACGCGGTGGCAACGTCGTCTTAGAAATGCCCGGTGCCAAATTGCGCGCATTGGCCTCGGCCGATGGCAAAGGAGGGCTACGCAAGCCCCAGACTGTGACGTATGCCCATGGCTTGATGCCCGAGTTTCAAAAGGCGTTGTCGGCGATAAAATTGAGCGAAATGACGCAGATCATCGGATCGGCAGGGCCGCTCGACGATTCGCAAACGTGGATGACGATCGATGGCGTGCCCGTTATTTATACGAAGCATTATTCTGCGGGCAATGTGATTACGGTCGATTTCGACTATGGCATGCTTTTGACGTCGTTACAGCAAGGTCGTCCGCTTGACGATTTGACGATTCGCAACATGCGCGGCACGGCCCAAATCGAGACCGAAGATTTGGCAAAGCTCGACGTTCCCGATATGCCGATAGCCGATATCCTCGAGCGATTCATCGTCTATGGCGTCGTCGGCCATAGCGTCGCCATCGCCAGTTTTTGGCCGTTTTTCGATTCGATGAACGGTGCCATTGTCGTGACGCACGACGAAGGCGGCATGGGCGACGCGGCTCTTTGGACGTCTCAATACGAAGCGACGTTTCAGGCTTCCTCGACGTTATTTGCTCGCGTTCCGCTTCAAATGACCGAATACGGCGTTGGGCTAACCGATAAAACGCATACCGAGCTCGGGCTTTCGTTTGAACTCAATGCCGACGACAAATCGAGTGCGCAAGAACCCATGGGCTGGTTTAAGTTTTCGCCGATATGGCGAACGTATAACGTCGATCAGCAAACGCAACAGTTGCGCCAATGGATGCCCACCGGATCGCAGCTCATCTCTTCGCAAGCGAAAGATGGAATATGGACGCCCGAATATACGCGAGCCTTTCGCATGATTGCGGCGGCAGGGTTCCGAAACGATGCCTCGTATCGTGCGCCAAAAGACGTTCCGGGCTATGTCTTCGGATCGGGTTTCCCATTCGTTCCGCTCGACGTCAACGGGCGCATCTTCAACATCCTCGAATATCCGGTCGTATTCTCATCGCTACAGACGCAAGAGGAAAGGGAGTTTTTCGAAACCATCGTCGCGGCGAGCGCAAAGCAGACGCACGAAGTCATCACCGTGAGCTTTTCACCGCAACGCTATACGACGCATCCCGATTACGAAATCTTCGAGACATGGCAAGAAGCATATCGGATAGCGAGTGAACACAAGCACTGGATAACGAGCATATCGAATTACTTTAGGTTTTCGCGTGCGCGATTTACGGGCGAATTGCGTTCGCGATCGACCGATCTCAAAATCGGCAACAAGACGTCGCATCTGCTTCGGATCGAATTATTGGCACCCGAAAATGGCATGTCTATTTCGGTCCCCAAGACGTTGCGCACGCGCTCGTTTAGCGAGGCACGACGCGGATTACAGCGCGTCAAAGAAGACGTCATATTACCCGAGGTCATACAGACGAGTGCCGTTTCGGTGATGGGTTACGAACGCATGATCATCCCGTTGCAACGCGGTTTTAATGCCATCGACGTCGTATACGAATAAGTAGCAATAATATGCAGGGCGATTCATCATTTATCAAGCGATTCAAAATCGATTTTATCTTGCTCGGTGTGCTTGCATGCGTTTGCTTGGGCTATGTCGTCGATGCGCATCCGATCCGGATATCGCGCAGTGATACGCCGGGGGCGGCATCGATGCCACAACAACTCGGGCAATCGAATATCTTACTCATCTTGCCCGATACGACGCAAACAGCCGAATCGTATCCAGAGATGGACTTTTCCTTTGCATGGTACAATGCCATGTCGCAAGTCATCGGCCCGTTTTCGATTGCGCTCACGCGCCAAATTCAGTCGTCCGAAGACCTGGCGCAAGCGCGTCTCATCGTCATACCGCAGAATGCTGCCGAACAAATGAACGAAGCCCAGATCCAGAGTGTGGCGCAAAGCGTCCAGCTCGGGGCATCGCTCATACTCGAAATGCCCGGTCATGCTTGGGCGCCTGTGACGGGGATGCGGCTCAATACGCGTGGAAATGCCACGATAAAGCGCGTCACCGATGCGCCTAATTCGCCACTCTCGGGCACGTATAAAGACCATTTGCTCAACACCCCTATCGATACGCGCGTCATGCGCATGGATGCTTCGAATCCCGAGGCTTTGCCATCGAATGGATTATTGCTCGAAATCGATGGCGCCATTGCGCATGCCAAACGATCGCTGGGCGCTGGAATCGTCCACATTCTGGGGTTTAATTTTGGGCAAGCGATGACTTCGCTCCAACAAGGGCGCCCGAGCGATGCATTTCGCATCGATGGAGAAGAATCGCCTCGTACTTCCGACCTCATCCTCAACGAGCGCATGCGCACGAATACCGTGCCTTATGCCGATTTGCTCAAGATGCACGTATTTGGGAGTGCATTCCAAGCGGCGCCATTCCCCATGCTTTGGCCCATTGCCAACGGCAAAAAGAGTGCCCTCATCGTCAGCCACGAAACGGGGAATTTGGGCGATGAAGCGTTTTCGTCGGCAAAATACGAGTTGGAATTTGGCGCACATGCGACATGGCTAGCGACTGCGTCGACGATATCGAGTGAGACTTTGCGCAAATACGCGAGCGAGGGTTTCGATATCGGTGCATCGATCTATCGCCCTCCCGCCGATCGGATCGACGAGCCTTGGGGCATAGCCTTTTTTAAGCCGATCGCCTTCGAGCAAACGGTTGCCGATCAAAGACGCGCACTGATGCAGCAGATTTCGAGCCCCATATCGACGTGTAAATATGCCAAGAATGTCTGGTCGCGCGATTATACGGCGTTTTTCCGGTATTTAACGGCGGCGCAGTGCCAAATCGATTTGTCGTATGGCCCCGGAACGGAGGGCGATTACGGCTATTTGTTCGGATCGTCGTATCCATTTTTGCCGATTGAGCGCAATGGCTTGCCGTTCCCCGTCTATGCATTGCCGACGACGATAGACGACGGCGTCGGGCTCGGTTCGATCCCCGAACACGCGCCGTTGCAAATGCTCAAAGATGCCGAATCGACGTGGAATGGTCCGATCGTCGTCAATTTTAGCGCAACGGCGATGCAAGAAACGCCGAGCTATCTATCGCCGCAAACGTGGCACGAGCTCTTGGCCTATGCCAAAGAAAACGACGTTCTCATGCCGTCGGCAAAATCGTTTATGCAGCACTACACGCTACGCAAGCAATCGCACTTGCTCTATACGTGGAATCCCAATGCGCGAACGTTGCAAGCACAAGTGCGGCTCCCAAAGGCAGACTTTTCGTATACTTTGGCGATTCCAAAGCGCACACAAGCGGGGGCGCTCGACACGTTGTGGCTCGACAAACGCCAGCTCGACATCGAAGCGGGCAAGACGTCGTCCGATGGGCTCTTGCTACTCATTCCGCTCGAGGCGAGTGAACACAGCATCGAGGCGCATTATCAATGATGCGATAAACTTTAGAGGATTTTTCGGAACATGCGCGACCATCGCGGGCTCAGATGCCCCGACGACCACCATATCATCTGGGCGCGCCCTTTGATATTGTCGATCGGAACTTGCCCCCAACATCGGGAATCGGCCGAATTATCGCGGTTATCGCCCATTGCAAAGACGTGCCCGGGCTTGACCGTGATGGGGCCGAAGTGCGACGATGGCATTTCGTGCGTTATCGTCGTATACGACTTTTCGCCGATGCGCTCGGTGTTCCAATGCTGAAGCCGTCGATCGGTGAGGTACATGAAATCGGAAACCGTGCTTTCGTAATAGGGGGTTTGAGAAATCGGATGCCCATTGACGTATATCGTTTGGCCGATGACTTCGATCGTATCGCCTTCGACGCCGATAATTCGCTTAATGTAGTCGCTGTCTTTCGTGAGAGATTCGTTCGAGAGGCAGCGTGAATTGGTGCGAGCCAAATAATCGCGTGCTTCGTTGCGCGGAAACGCAAAGACGACGACATCGCCGCGTTCGGGCTTCGAAAACCATACGACATAGCGATTGAGCAAGGGCAAACGCAATCCATAGCTCAATTTGGTGACGAACAATTGATCGCCTTCCAAAAGCGTTGGAACCATCGATCGCGTAGGGATTTTGAACGGCTCGACGAAAAACGTGCGCAGTACGAAGGCGACGGCCAAGGCGATGAGCAAGCTTTCGACGACTTCTCTTGCCCCCGATTTGCGAGCAAATTTGAGCCGTTTTTCGACGATTTCTTGCACTTTTCGATAGGGTGCTTCGACCGAATCGTCGTCTTTGGCGAGCGCCGTGCGTAGCGCATTGAGCCCAGCTTCGATTTCGGTTATCGACTCGGCCGAGAGCTTTTTCTTGGCTCGTTTATAGAGTTTTTCGGCATCGTTGAGCGCATTTTGTGCATCACGACGCGAAACTTTAGGCGTATTTTCAGATGGCGAAACGGACATGAGATTCCAGATAAAGCTCGCAGATTAGTCGATATCGGGGGATTCGACGCGGAACAACTGCTGACCGAGGAAGATCAGGTCGCCGTGATAGAGCTGTGTTTTCTTATTGAGTTTCATCCACGTACCGTTCGACGAATTGAGGTCGAGCAAATAGAAATTTCCATCTTCGCCCGGATAGATTTGCGCGTGGCGCCCGCTCATAAAGCGGTCTTTGTTGAAGACGATATCGCCCGTTTCGCGCCCGAAGACGGCGCCATTTTCCGACAAGCAATAGACGTTTTGGGTGATATTTCCGACGCCGATTTGGACGAGTTTGTAGTCGCCGCCGCTCGAGGGCGATCCCATGTAACGCGTGCCATCGGCCGATCGAGCTTTGTTGGAGACGACTTGTTCGAAGCGTTCGAATCGCAAGAGCTCGCGACCAGCCAAGAAGCAGTCGCCGGGGACGAGTAAGACTTCTTCGCGCGTGCGCAAAAACGTGCCGTTGAGGCTGTCGAGATCTTCGATAAATAGCCCGCGGCCCTCGACGAGTAAGCGCGCATGTCGCGGCGAAAGAAAGGCGTCGGATGGGAAGCGCGAATCGCCACTCCGCCCGAGTATCGTTTCGTTGAATTTGAGGGGGATGCGGACGCCGTCGCTACTATCTTCGTTAATCGAGATGAGGGCGACATCGATATCGATGGCGCGAACTTCGACGTCGTTGAATTGGTGTTTTGCCGTGTAATTGCCCAAGTATGCGGCGCAGAAACCGCAATATTTGTTGGTGCTGGGGCAAACGGCACCACAGCTACGGCAATGAATTTCGCCATCGCCAGCATTATCGGAATAGAAGATATTCGAGATGCCTGAATCGTTATAGGCATCTTGTAGAGCCGCCGAGACCGAGGGCGCAGGGCCTTTGTCGTGCGCGGCCGAAACGCCGTGATTCGTCGGTCCGAGATTCATCGTGCCCTGGAATTGTACGGCTTCGCTACCCAGTCCTAAGACATCGAGCAGTGCTTCGGTCAAAATTTCGTCTTCTCCGTTACGGTTGCCGATCCCAGCCATAAGCGTTCCTCATATTCGGCGATGGTGCCGCGATATTCGATCCAAAGGGCAGAAGCTCGATAAGGGTGCATCGCGTGCACGCCAAACATGCCATCGTCGCTTCGATGCCAAAAAAAGACCACCCGCTGTGCCGTCGCCACCGTAACGTTAAACCGCACTGTTTGACCAGTTAGGTGGGCCTCGTGGTAGAGGGGGAAAGGATCCTGGACTCGCAGGCGTGCTCGCCCTTTCTCCAGTGACAAGTCCCGATTTAACGTCTTAGGGGTTTAAGCATATCTGGTGTACATCGCACACAGCAGGTAGCGATTCCCTTATACCATTAAGGCGGATGAGAGACAACGTACTTTACAAAAAAAGCGCACGATTTCGGCTAGAAAACGTGCGCTTGAGGCGATTTTGACGTCGAGCGCTTGTGGCTCAAACGTGCAAACTATTCAGCGGCTTCGCCCGTGACGGGAACCATCGCCTTACGTGTACGGACGCTCTTGATGCGAGCGGCTTTACCGCGCAAGTCGCGGAGGTAATACAATTTGGCGCGACGCACACGACCCATGACCGTGACTTCGATCTTGGCGATTTTGGGCGAGTTGACGGGGAACGTACGTTCGACGCCGCAACCATAGGAAATCTTGCGAACGGTGAACGTTTCGCGAACGCTACCACCGCTACGGCGAATGACGACACCTTCGAAAACTTGGATGCGTTCTTTGTCGCCTTCTTTAATATTGACGTGCACGCGAACGGTATCGCCGGGACGGAAATCCGGCAAGTCGGTGCGAACTTGTTTCTTTTCAATTGCTGCAATAATTGGGCAAGTCATGATATCTACTCCTAAAAAGCAAAATCGCCGCGGCAGGTCTTTTTGCACGCCGCGCATAGCGTTGTCAATGTTATTTTCATTCGTCGTGAGGCGAGCGATCGATTTTATCATTCGCCGAGCCATCGCTTTGAATATCTTTTTTTTGCGTTTGTTTTCGTCGTTTTTGAGGCTTTTTTGGCGCCTCCCAACCGAGCCAAACGCGCTCGTCGTGAGTCAATTCGTGTCGTTTATCGTCGAAGATATCGGGTCGTCTTTCTTGCGTTCTCAAGATGGAAGCGCAACGCCGCCACTGAGCAATTTGCGCATGATTCCCGTTGAGTAAGACGTCTGGAACGCGCGCGCCACGCACGGTTTCAGGGCGAGTATATTGCGGATATTCCAGCCATCCATCCGAAAAGCTTTCGTCGATCGACGACGCATCGTTTCCCAACACGCCGCTCCACAAACGACTGACGGCATCGCCGACGACCATAGCCGCGAGCTCACCGCCTGTTAAAACGAAATCCCCAATCGATATTTCTTCGTCGACATAGGAACGGACGCGTTCATCGATTCCTTCGTAATGTCCACAAACGAGTATCAGGGGTTGAGAGAGAGCGCTCAAGCGATGCGCTTGAGCTTGATTAAACCGTTGTCCGTGAGGACTCATCAAGACGACGTGACCGCCGCCGCACAAGCGCCGGCCTTCTTCGATAGCCAAGATAAGGGGTTCGGCTTTCATCACGAGTCCTGGTCCGCCGCCATAGGGCGCATCGTCGACGCGACGATGCTTATCTCGACTGAAATCGCGAATTTGTACGAAGCGATAATTCAGTGCCCCGCGCGCTACGGCGCGACCGAGTATCGAATGGTGCATCATGACTTCGAAATACTCGGGAAACAGCGATACGAAGCAGAGCTCCCTCATCGTCGCTAACCCTTGTAAATGGCGTCGAGTTCTGCCATCCAATCTGCATCGACGAGAACGGTTTTGGCATCTAAATCGACGGTTCCAACGTGCGCCGAAACGAAGGGTACGAGCCCTTCTCCGCCGTCTTCGCTGCGATAATGAAGCATATCGTGTGCGCCACTAGGCACGACATCGTCGATAATGCCCCAAGTTTTGCCCGTCGAATCGACGATCGCAAGGCCTTTGAGATCGCAAGCATAATAGCCATGGCGAAGGGGACGCAAGCTACTGCGTAGAATCGAGACTTCTTCGCCCGTGAGGCTAAATGCGACATCGCGATCGGTGATGCCCTCGAGTTCGAGCGCCATAAATCGACCGCATCGCGTGCAGTTTACGACCTTATACTGGCGCTTTTGTTCGCCGAGATAGATGTCTTTTGCGCGCAAGAGGCTGTCGCTTCCGGGTTCGTCTAAGAAGACGCGAATCGCGCCTTTTATGCCGTGTGCACGTCCGACGACACCAACGCGTATCAATTCCCGTGACTGATTCATGACCGAAAGCCGACTCCTGTCTCACAAAAAAGCACCACCGAAAACGATGCATCCTTCGATGGTGCGTCGTCTCTTATTCCGACACGACTAATTCGGTAATTTCTAGCTTGCAACGCACACCGTGACGCGCCGATGCCGCACCTAAAATCGTACGCATTGCTTCGGCAGTGCGACCGCTCTTGCCAATGACTTTACCGAGATCGTTGGCGGGAACTTTCAATTCCACGATCGTCACGTGTTCGCCATTGACGACATTGACGTGAACTTGCTCAGGATCATCCACAAGCGCCTTCGCCATGCACTCGATCAATTCTTTCATAACTTCTCCAAATTGCTCTATGCCCTCGAAATGCGCTCCGGCCACAGGGCTTCAATCAGTCTTACTTACGGGCTTGGGCTATCAACGATTTGACCGTGTCGCTGGCTTGCGCACCTTGGGCGAGCCAGTAGTCAACGCGTTCCAAATTGAAATTGACTTTATGGGGATTGCTGACGGAATCGTACGTTCCGAGCATTTCGATGCAACGGCCATCGCGCACATTGCGGCTATCGGCGGCTACGAGTTTATAGAAGGGACGGTGCGTCGCACCGTGTCGTTGAAGTCGAAGACTTACTGCCATGATTCCTCCAATTTCCTGTACTTTGGGTGCATTCTGCGCTGTGCAGATCGAGACATTCGTGAGCCCAAAAATTGGCTACGAATAAACGCGCGCATATTTATGGCATCTCTATCGCTTTGTCAATCGTTTAATATTCATCGCCATACTCGAACCAAACGCACCCGAAAACTATCGATCTATCGCATCGCCTTGGGCACGCGCGATGCGCATTCGGTTATCCATGTCGTTGCGCCCGCATGGGCGCAACGCGGAGGCGTATGCGCGCAGTGAAACGAGCACATAGCCGCAGCCAAAGCCCGTATTGAGCCCAAAGGGCGAAATAGGGCGTCCAAAGCCCGTATTGAGCGATAGCGAGATAGGGCGTCCAAAGCCCGTATTGAGCGATAGCGAAATAGGGCGCTCCCAAAGAAAAGCGTTAATCTTCGTCGATGGCGACGTCTTCGCCGCCGGCGGCGCGTTCGCGTGGGACGAAGGTGAATTTGCGCGGCGTGCATGAGCGTTCTTTGGCGGTGGGGGGCTCGAGTGCATCGCGGACGTAGCGATAGGGGTCGGCGAAGAAGTGGACGCGCCCGGCTTCGTCGGCTTTGACCGTGAAATAGTCGATGAAGACGTCGAAGCGGTTTTTGAGGACGAAACGGCGCGTGACGTAGTCGTCGATGTCGGTGGCGATGGAGTCGCGCCATTGCCCGTCGTAGGTGAGGATGCGTTTGGCGAGTTCGAGTGGCTCCCAGACGCGCATGCAACCGTGACTGAAGGCGCGGATGGGGTAGCGGAAGAGGCCTTTTTTGGGGCTGTCGTGCATGAACGTGGCGTGTGCGTTGGGGAAGATGAACTTGACGCGCCCGAGAGCGTTGGATTCCGAGGGGAGCTGGCGCAATATCGTGTAGCCCTTTTCGGAGTAGTATTCGAAGCCGTGGTCTTGGAGCCAGTTGGGGTCGGCGTTGATTTTTTTGATGTAATCTTCTTGTTCGATGCGGCCTGGGACGTTCCAGTATGGGTTGTATTCGACGTAGAGCATTCGCGCGTGCATCAGCGGCGTGGCGTTGATGTAGGTCCACGTTTTTGTTTCGGAATTGCACGATTTTCGGGCGTTTCCGACGACGATTGGGAATCGATAGACGCGATCGCCGTCGCGCCAAACTTCGCCATAGAACTCGGGCACGTTGATGAAGATGTAGTAGGGCGATTTGACGATGTATGACTTGTGCCAGCGCCTCAGATTCTCGTCGATTTGCGCCAGGCGCGTCGTGCGCGGCGTGTTCAAACTCGTCCAAACGCCATTTGTATAGCCTTTTTCGGCGTCATAGACCATCTGATGCGTTTCGAGATAGTCGTGCAGGGCTTGTCGCACGGCGTCGTCGAACACGTCGTTTTGTGCCGAATTGGCATCGTTTTGTGCCGAATTGGTGCCGTCTTGTGCCGAATTGGCGACGTTTTGTTGCGAATTGGCATCGTTTTGTGCCGAATTGGCATCGTCGATGGCGTAATAGCCTTCGGCGGCGAGTCGTCGTTTGAGATTTGGAATGCACTTATACGAGGCGCCGAGGCGCATTTTGGCGGGGCACACGACGCGCCCCCAGTCGGGCAAGCTGGCGTAAGTATCGTGCGCCGCCATGAGCCGTTTGTAGTCGGGGTGTGCCGGATAAATCGCATCGATGAGGTCGTCGATCGTCTGCAAAGTGTGGATTTCGGCCGCCATTCGTTCGGCGACGGCTTGGTTATTCTGCGCATTGAGTGCTTCGCCCGAATCGACGTCGACTTGCGTGTTGTCGAGTGAGTCGTCGTCTTCGACGGGTGGGGCGTCGTCGGGCTCGGGTTGGGCTTTGTGCGGCATGACGAGGTCGGAAACGCGGGCTAAGTCGCGAAACCAAGCAGTGGTGCGGTTTTGCGCCAGTTTTGCGTATTTGGCATCGGTCGGTTTTCGTCCAATTGCCGCCGTTTCTTCGGCCGTGAGGTGCGTCATGTTTTCGAACGCCATGGCGCGCGCGAATCGCATGGCGAGGTCGGCGGTTTCGATTTCGAGCCTAGCCGCAGCCAGAGCCGTACGCGTCATTTCTTTGGCGTGTGTCAAAACGGCTTCTCGCAATCTCGGCACGGGCGTTTGCTCGTCGACGAGTTTGGCAATCAAGTCGCGCACCGAAACGGGGTCGTCGATGTCGAGTTGTTGCGTTTCGATAAACTGTGCAATGATTGCCGATTCCTCGGGAGTAAACGCGAACAATTCGGGTTCGGCCAGGGCCACATCGCGATAGGCGGCGCGCGCGGCTTGCCAACGGCTCGTGTCGATGGCCAATCCATGCGACGCCAACGATTCGAGCTCGGTCGTCAAACGCGCCATTTGCGGCGCAATTCCCGCCGGCGTGACGAATATCGGCGCATCGTTGCGATCGGCATAAACCGCCGATAAATCGTCTTTTTGCATCAATATGAGAGCCCCTTGGGCGTGTTTTTTCTTCGTAGCGGGTTCTGCTTCGTCGATGAGTCGCCGAATTTCTTTCGTTAAATCGTCGGATTTAGCGAATTTCATTGCGAATTTTGATATATTTTCGGCGTGTTCTTTGACGAATTTTCGAATATACTCGCGACGCGCCTCGATCGTCGCCTGCGCCGCATCGATCGCGGGTTCAGAGCTCACTTCGAGTCGCTCTCCCTTTGGCGCACACCCCACCATAGCCGCAGCCAATACTATCCAACACCACCAACGCATAAGCCCCTCACTTTACGTTTCGAGCGCGAAACGACGATTTCCATGGTCGACGTGTATATATAAACGACGCGAAGGCGACAAATTTTTGAGGGAGATCGGGGCGCCCTATCGGCAAAGCCGATACGGGCTTTGGTCGCCCTATTTCGCTCGCCGCTCAATACGGGCTTTGGCTCCGGCTATGTGCTCGGGCTGCGCCCTTGCGCGCATACGCCTCCGCGGCTCGGCTATTGCCCTTTGGGCAATACGCCGAGCAATGCCTGTGGTGTGTATATCGGAGACGAAGCTACGAAGCGAAACAAGCGCGAACGGAGCGTTTTTCGTCGTCGGAGAGTTGCAAGAGAGCCATCGCATCTTCGAGAGTTTTGTTCATCGACACCATGAGTCGTTTGACGGCATTGCACATGCCTAGTTTGACGCCTTGTTCGAGTCCTTGGTCGTGCCCCTGCTTGACGCCTTGGTCGTGCCCCTGCTTGATGCCTAGTATGACGCCTTGCTTGACGCCTTGTTCGAGTCCTTGCTTGACGCCCCTTTCGTATCCTTCATTATCGATGTCGCGAGCCCAGCTTTTCATTTTGACCTCCTCTGTTAAAAAAGTTCTCTGAAATCCATATTCCGTTGTGAGTATGTGATGCGATTGCTCTATGGAAATTTCGGAACGGAAGAATAGAGAGAGCATCTTCATCAGTTTATGATTAATAGTTGGGATCGGTCGAATCTCCAACCCACAAGACGACGACGGTCATGAGATCGTAATGTTTAGAATCGACATTGTATGAACCGATGAAATCTTCTTTGCCGATGGTATAGCGCTGGCATGTACCGCGAGCGTCGGGAGATGGTTTCGTACAAATCCAAATCGAATAGACTTTTTTGATGGCATTGTAGTCGTCGTTCTTGAAGACGGTTCCTTTTTGGGATGTGATGAGTCGTGCGGAGTAGTAGATGCCGCGTCGAGTGAGGTCGTAGTGCAAATTTGCATTTCGTTGCCCCTCTACGTTAACGATGAGTTTGATAATAATTGACAATCGTCGTTGGCATACGATAGAGCAGGGGCAAAATTGTTGCGTGACGCTTGAGGCACGCTTTTTTTTTTCTCATGATGGAGTTAAAAATGAAGCGCGGTACGGATTATTGGTCAGAATACATCGTTCACATTCCCCTTCCGACGGCATTTCCCGATCCCGAACATCATGCGAAATTGCTCGCCAATGTCCGTTATCTGCTTTTAGTGGGTAGCTTGATGCGCCCGCGTCGCCTTGCGAATTTGTGCGAGTCGAAGTTTGGTCTCAAGAAACTCGGGACGTATTTTAACATCGTCGATCACTACGAGATTTGCGACCGCGAGTATTGTGTTGAAATCGTCGATTTAGGTCTTGAATCGGGCGAAACGATGGCGATCGTGAGCCATGGTATTGGTGGATCGGGAGCCGAAATCGTGATCAAAGAGATGCGCGCGCTCATCCATTGGTCGAATGCGTTCTTGGGCAATGATGAAGAGAAGGTTCAATTGCGTTGCGTCGGTCGTAGTGGAACGCGTGGCACATTGGGCGATGTTCCCTATGGGACGGTTGGCGTTTCGACGGCTTCGTATAACGATGAATTCGACGTTGCGCTTCCCGATGCGAACCTCAATCAGCGCATTTTGGATTGTGCCAAGCGCCTCGATATCCCGACGGCATTGGGATCGGGCGTGTCGACGAATTATTTTTGGCTTGGTCAGGGGCGTCACGTGCCTGCCGAAGGTCGCATCGCCCAGCACATCGAAGACGAACGTGCGCAAGCGGCGCAAGACAAACTCTGGCGTTTCGTCGAACGCGGCATCATCTTTGCCGAAATGGAAGACTACACCGTACACTCGATTTGTCGATCGCTCGGCATATCGTCGGCCTCGGTGGGATGCGTCATTGCTCGTCGTTACGACGTCGAACGCGGTGAATTCATCATCGACTACGATCGTTCGGCGAAAGAAAAAGCCGAGTTATTGCCTGCTCAAGCAATCGTGACGGCTTTTGTCGATCATGCAAAAGATTTCAATGCCAAGAAATAAGGCATCGCACGAGCCAGGAATTGGCTAGGCAAACGATGCCTTTGGGCAAAACGAAAGGGCAAATCGCACGAAGCGATTTGCCCTTTTTTGCGTTTTTACATATCGGCCCAATTATTGCCGACTTTGAGGTCGATTTTGAGCGGAATGCCGATATCGCAGGCGTTTGTCATGGCGTCGATCAAGATGGCCTTTGTTTGTTCTAGCTCATCGATGGGGGTTTCGAGCAATAGTTCGTCGTGGATTTGAAGGATAATGCGAGCTTTAGAGTTGTTTTGAGCGAGCAGGGACTGTAGCCGTAGCATGGCGCATTTGACGATATCGGAAGCGCTGCCTTGGATTGGCGAATTGGCGGCGATTCGGTCGCCTGCGGCTTGGATCATTTTATTGGGGCTCAAGAATTCATCGATGATGCGTCGATGTCCGAGTACCGTATGGATGACGCCCGTTTGGCGAGCTTTTATGCCGTTATCGTCGAGCCACTGGGCGAGGACGGGGAATCGTTGGTTAAACTTTTCTAGGAATTGTTTTGCCTCTTGTTTCGAAATGTGGACTTCGCGCGAGAGTTTTTGTGACCCCATGCCATAGACGATGCCAAAATTGATCGATTTTGCGATTTGTCGTTCGGCTTTGGTGACATCGTCGATCTTTTTATCGAAGAGCTCGGAAGCGGTGAGCGCGTGGATATCGAGGTCGTTTTGATAGGCATTGACGAGGACGGGATCTCGAGAGAGCGAGGCGAGGACGCGCAATTCGATTTGGCTATAGTCGGCGCTGACGAAGCAATAGCCTTTTGCGGGCACAAAAGCGCGTTTGATTTGGCGGCCGAGATCGGACCGCGCCGGGATGTTTTGTAGATTGGGATCGGAGCTCGACAGGCGCGTCGTCGCCGTCACGCATTCGTTGAAATGGCAATGAATTCGCGACGACGCGCGATCGGCACAGTCGATGAGGGATTCTGTGTACGAAGATCGCAGCTTCGAAATGGTGCGGTATTGCAAGATAATCGAGGCAATCGGATGATCGAGTGATTCGAGGGTATCTTGATCGGTCGACAATCCGTGAGTTTTGTTCTTTTTCGTTGCCGGCTCGAGTTTGAGCGTTTCGAACAAGAAATGACCGAGCGATTTTGGACTGTTGATATTGAACGGTTCATCGCTAAATTTATGCGCTTCTTCATCGAGTTTTCTCAATTTCTCGTCAAAATCCGTCGCCATCTCTCTAAGATAATTCGTCTCAACTTCAATTCCGTAGAATTCCATTCGAGCGAGTGTTTCTGCGATGGGGATATCGATTTGTGAGAAGATTTGGGAGAGGTTGGCGCGTTCGAGTGCGGATTTGAGGGGTTGAACGCATTGCCGCATGGCGCTTGCCCAAGTGAGTGCCGCATCGGCGCACGATTGCATGGGCATTTCTCGAGGCGTTTTTTGTTTTTTTCCCGTACCGAGCCATTGATCGGGGAGTATGGGGAGATCGCGCGCGATGAATTCGGCGACACACGACTGTAACGAAAGTCGGCTTCGCGATGGATGCAAGATATAGGCGGCGATTTGGATGTCGAAGAACTGTGCGATGTTTGGAGAATAGCCGCCTGCCCATAGCCATTGCAAAATCGGTTTGACGTCGTAGACGGCGAAGGTGATGTCGCTACGCGATAGGAATTGGGCGATGGCATGTCGGCATCGGTTGCCATCGTTCGAAATGACGTCGAATAGGGTCTTTTGAACGGTGTTCCATGTGCAATAGAAATCGCGTGCGCCGTCGCCCGTGGCAAAAGCGCAACCTATCATGCCGGGAGCTTGTGGGGCGGTGTGCTCGAAGATGGGGACGACGGCGATGGTCGTTTTGTCGTCGGCCATGGCGGCGAAGCGGGCGTCGAGATCGGCGATAGAATCGACGATCGGAGCCGAAACGAGATCGAACGGCGAGCAAGCCCGCTTCGCCGCCTGGAGAATGCCGAGGATTTCGGGATCGGGCGTCGTCGCCGGAGGGGCTTGTTTTTTGGGGCTCTTTTGCGGCGTGCTGGGGACTGCGTCATTTGAGCCGAGAATCGCGTTTGAAACGGTATTGGTGCAGTTTGGATTGGAAACGGCGTTTGCAACGGCATTGGTGCAGTTTAGGTTGGAAACGGCGTTGTTTGTGTTGGAAACGGCGTTTGAAACGGTATTGGTGCAGTTTGGGTCGGAAACGGCGTTTGCAACGGTATTGGTGCAGTTTGGATTGGAAACGGCGTTTGCAACGGCATTTGCGCAGTTTGGATTGGAAACGGCGTTTGCAACGGCATTTGCGCAGTTTGGATTGGAAACGGCGTTTGCA
>SFMP01000009.1 GCA_004554395.1 Myxococcales bacterium
CATGCCTAGCAGCGGCGGGCGCAATCTCGTCGCGCCACAGGCGCCCGATGCGAGCGCCGCGCCAACCAATCCGCCTGCAATGGGGGCACCGCGCGCCGCCCAAATGCCCCCGATGGTGCCCGGCATGATCGACCCATCGGTCGCACCGATGAGCTTTAACCCCAATTCGATGGGGATGTCGCCTGCGGGCATGCCAGCGGCACCTGTGCCGCAGGCCTCAACACATCAATCGAGCGATGCACTCGGCGGCGTTCCCGCGCCCGGCATGATCGACCCATCGGTCGCACCGATGAGCTTTAACCCCAATTCGATGGGGATGTCGCCTGCGCCCGAACAAGCCCAATCTTGCGCCGATCAACCCGATCAAAACATAGCCGACGAAGCCAACGTTCCCAGCGATAGCCATCCCAATCTAGCCCCGAGCGAAGGCGATAACCAAGCCAACAGCCCCGATCCCGATATCTTGCCATCGTCTGAGTCTAACGTTGCTCATAGTGCTGGCGATTCGTGTGCGCGCCAAATCCGCCGTCGCAATACTGCCGATGGCATGATGGCTTGCGATAACGTCCCGCGCCGCGCCTCCCGTGCCCAAGTCGGACGGGCTTCCAATATGCATTCGGGCGTTCAAGGCGTCGTTTCGCGCGGATCGACGATGAATCCATCGTCGGGACACCATGCTGCTGTCGCCGTCAATCGTTCGGGGCGCGGTATGCAAGCCGGTCGGCGCGGCGCACAACACTATACTCCACGCGTCAGCGACAGCCAATCCGATGCCCAAGCCGTCGTCCCTGCTCACGACGCCCAATTCCTCAGCGATTCCAACGAAATCCCCGTCTCTAACGAAATCCCCGTCGCGCAAGAGTGCGCCGTTGCGCACCAACCCGTCGAATCCCTCGTCGATTCCGCACCCGTTCACGACGACTCGATCGAAGATAATTCCAAAGCCTCTGGGAAATCCGAAATTATCGAGCTCGGCGACGACGGCCAACTCGGCGATCAATTCGGCGATAGCGTCGACGAATACCTCCCCGAAATCGATGGCGATGTCCCCGACTCTTCGATCGACGATATCCCCCGAGAATTGCTACCCAATGCCGATCACGATCCAGAACGCGATCATGGCGCCGATGCCCAAGCCGCTCAAAGCGAAGACCAGAATGGCACAAGCCACATCGAATCGATGAACGAAGATAATTCAGAATCTTCACAGAATGTCGAAGAACATTCGCAATCGACGCATTCCGAGCCGTCTCTCGAAGTTCCCAGTTCTGCCGATTCTGCTGCTTTTGCTACCGAGCGCGAATCGCTCATCGCCGAAAAAGACGCAATGGCGACTGAATTGGCATCGCTACGCGAACAAAATGCATCGATGGCCGAAGAAAACGCGGCGCTCAAATCCTCCGCCGAAGCCCTCCAAACCGAAAAATCGGCGCTCCAATCCGAAATCGAATCGCTCACGGCGCAACTCGACGAATTGCGTCGCCGCGAATCTGCCGACCATGCGGTGGCGCAAGCGCAATCCGAAGAAGCTATCGAGCAACTCAAAGAAGCCCATGAGCGCGAAATCGACGATCTCATCATCGTTCACGCTTCCGAACTCGGAAACGTCGAATCCGAACGCGACGATTTGAAGCAGAAAGTCGCCGATCTCGAAGGACAATTGCAACAGGCTCGCGATGCCGCCCGATCCGCCGAAGATAAAAACGCCGAAGCCGAAAAAGGCGCGGCTTGTGCTCAGTTCGTGCCGCGATGGGCATCGCGATTTAATGCACTCCTGCAATATGCAAAAGTCTTCGAACGCGCCGTCGAAAAACTCGGCGTCGAAGCCACAGAACCAAAAACGACAGAATATGTGCGATCGATGGTTGACATGATACGGTTCTGTGCCGATGACTTAAACGACGTCAACGCAAAATGACGTTTTACGGGTTCGCTTTTGTGGCGCATGGCGCGCCACGACAGCAAAACCCACCACGAGGAGAAGAACCATGGCTGATAGATTCTATTACTGCAAACATTGCCACAACCTCATCGGCGTAATTCATGCCTCGGGCGTCGTGCCCGTCTGTTGCGGCGAGCCCATGACACAGCTCGTCGCCAATACCGTCGATGCGAGCAAAGAAAAACACCTCCCCGTCGTTCAAGTCGAAGAAAAAGAATGCGGAAGGAGAGTCAATGTCAGCGTCGGTAGCGTGGCGCACCCCATGACACCCGAACACCTCATCGAATGGATATACGTCGAAACCTGTTGCGGAGGGCATCGCATCTCGCTGTCGCCCGAATCCGCCCCTGAAGCCGTCGTCGTCTTGCCGACCAAAGAAAAGCCACTCGCCGTCTATGCATACTGTAACTTGCACGGACTCTGGAAGACCGAACTCTAGTTTCTAACTAGTGTTCACAACACATAGCCCCTCCACACGCCATCGACGATCCCGCTCTATTGGGGCGGTCGTTTGGCCGAGGGGCTTTGGGTGTTACGAAAAATATGCACCGCGCAATATCGCTTTCACGGCTTCGACGTGTTTTTCGGGCGTAAACCGCGACCAAGCGATATCGCGTGCGACATGTGCTAGCTCATCTCTGATCTGTTTCGACGCTAGGCTGTCGATAGCCCCGACGATTTGGCTCGCCGAGCCAACGTCGACATAGCGCACACATGTCGACGAACCAAATATATCGGGAATTCCACCGACGCGCGTCGTGATCACGGGCAAACCTTCAAATAAAGCCTCGATAATGCACAACGGCTGCCCTTCGTATTGCGATGGCAAGATGAAGATATCGGCATCGCGGTAGTGCGCATGCTTTTCTTCGCCCGTCGCTATTGGATATATCTCGACGTTCTCGATGCCGTGCGTGCGCATATACGATTCGACCGCGTTTTCGGGGGCATCGATCGTCTTTGCCGGTGCTCCAACGAAGACAAATTCGTAGTTTTTCCCTGCCTCTTGCGCCATCTTGGCGGCATCGAGCAATGTGAAAATCCCCTTTTCGGCGATGAAATTGCTCAAAAACAAGATGCGTATGTTGTCGCGAATGGGGCGGTGCGCATCGTTGCAGAGCTTAATAAAATTCGGGTCAATGCCATTATCGATGGCGACGATTCGATCTTCGGGCAAAATGTCGCAGAACATTACGCGCAAATTGTCGCTCAAAACGATTGCCCGATACAGTTGCTTTAGCGCGATCGTTTCGAGTTGCCTCAATGCTTTGGGCATGTTGTCGAGTGCTTTGCGAAGCCCCGATCCGTGTACATGAGCGACACAAGGGTGGCGCGTCGCCGCGGCTATCGCCATCAAGACGAGATCGCGACAAAGCGCTTTCGTGCCGTGACCGAGCTGCAAATAGACGACGAGATGTCGATGCGTTGCACAACACCAAGCGAGCGACGATGCCACGCGGCAAAGCCGAAATAGGCGCTTCAGTAGCGGGTCTCCGGCGATGGGCTGTGCAATATCGAACTTAAACACGACAAAATCGCCGTCGCTTTCAAGCCCCTTGGCCAATAAATCGGCGGCTAAACTCTGCCCACTTATCGGCGGCGGGAACGCCGCCACCATCGCGACGGCAATCGGCGTCGCGTGTCCAATTTCCGTATATAGTACTTTCTCCGAGCTCAAACTTTGCGCCTTATCGCCTACCATTGCACAATCCTTACTAAATCTCGGGATTGAGCAGTGCAAAAAGTGCTCGCCCGGGCTTAAACGCAATCAAACGCTTCCCCGTTATCTGAATGGGCCTATTCGTCTGCGGATTATGTCCAATTCTGTCGCGCTGTACTTTGAGCGTAAACGCGCCAAAACCGCGCATGATGATCTTATCGCCTGCGAGCAGCGCATCGGTCATCGTGTCGAATATCGCATCCATCACGAGCTGTGCATGGCGCAAGGGGATCTTGAACTGTTCTGCCAACTTTTTCGTCAATTCAGATTTCGTCACGGTGGAGCTCCTTATTTTGCTGCAAACGACATGAGCATGGAACGCGCCGATTCGTTGTATTTGTCGTATTGAAGAGCGAGCTTGAGCGACTGCATGGCGGCGTCTTTATCGCCCGTCGCTTGTGCTGTCTGTGCCTTGGCAACGAATTCGTCTGCCATGTGGATGCCGTTTGCGTTTTTGAGTCGGTAATCGGCTTGGAATTTTTTATAGCCCGCTAGGCTCATGCCTTTATGCTGCCCAACTTCGCGCGAGATTTCAAGATAAATTTCGCACGCTACGCCGTGCTGCAAGATCTTATACGCCTCATTCAATATCTGATACGCATCGCCCAACGATTCCGAAAGGGCGTCGCTAAAATCGCTCCGATGCTTGTCGGGGTGCAAATTTTTCACGATTCGATTGTAAACCGTGCGCAAGATCTTGCGGTCGTCTTGCGGTCGCATACCAAAGAGTTCGAACAAATTCCCCGTCTCTGCCTTTTTCAAAAACGCTCCAACTTCGAACTCCACCTGCGTGGCTGTTTCATCGCTCAGCGACATAAATGGCGCATTCGGCAACTTGGGCGTCGCTGCCTCGGCTTTTGTCAAAAAGAACGCTCGCAACGGCGCAACGATCTCGGGCGTAATCGGCATGTCGAGCATCAGCCCCGGGCGTTGCCCAAAACCATTCTGCGTCGCCTCCGACTTGCCCATCATCCTCTCCACACTCCCATCTAGCGCAATCGATTGCCCCGTCTCCGTTATCGTCAACGCCACCTTCACAGGCGTCCCCTTCGGCGCTCCCTCGAACGCCTCGACGAATAGCTTTTGCTTCGAGAGCTGGCTCTTGTACACGTCTAGCGCCTGTTGTTGCGTCGCAAATATTCGCTTAAATGATAACATCTCAAATCCTCACCACAGTATCGTTCCGCCGCCATCGCGACTCCCCATCATTCTACTCGCTATTGCCCCCGCTGTCATTCTGTTTTGCCTTCATGATCCAGATAAAGCCCGTTAGGGCGCGGGATGCGATTCGCCCCCGGCAACGCCAAGGGAAAAGACGCCAAATTTGCGGTGCAGTCGCTAGACGCTTGCATTGGTGCCCAATTGTGTACCCATGATGATTTGTCTTGAGTAAGAAGCCAATAGACCTTAAAACGGCGCAGTGCCTTTGGTGAGATAGAGGTACTGCGTTATCATTCACTGGTATGATAATGCATGGCAGGCACTTGTGGTACTCTCAATGAAAGAAAGGAAGGATTGTTTTATGTCTCCGAATTCGAACAAGCAACACGCAAATCGCAACGCGCAAGTGACTCAAAGTCATATAAATAAAGCCTGGATACGTCGTCATGGCATCGAGGGGCTTGTGATTGCCTTTGTTCTACTCATGTCTTTGTCTGTCTTAGGGTGTGGAAGAAGAACGGTTAATCCCAATGATAAGGACGTTCTTACTGCTTATGCGCTTGGTAAGGATGCTTATGATTTCGATTATGATATCAACACATTTCGACTCAAATATGGCGGTAAAAATCTGAAAGTTAAAGGGACGGTTTTTGAAAAAATGTCTGGCGAACTCTCGATTCATAGTCAAGGATTTGCTGTGTATTGTCACCCTTCTGATTTCAGTGATTATGAGCC
>SFMP01000084.1 GCA_004554395.1 Myxococcales bacterium
ACCGAAGGTGTATGCGTCGATCCGGCATCTTCGGCTGCGTGTGGTGATGGGCACTTGGACGGTGGCGAAGTTTGTGACGGCGATAAGTTTGCGGATGGCAAACGCGTTTGCCCCGATGGCATGGAATTTGGCTCTGGAAAAACTGAAGCCGATATCCGTTGCACGTCGAATTGCTTGATCGATACGAGCTTGGCTTGTGTTCAAGAACTAAAGACCAAGTGCGATGGCACGAAGTATTGCATCTGCTCGTCGGATGACACGGAATGCGCGTGTGAAGATTGTAGCGAGAAGGGCGAGATTTGCGGCACAGTCGATGGTAAGGCATCGTGTGTAGAGAAAACGTGTAAGGTCTCTGATGGTGAATTCGTTTGCGATGGTAATTTTCTGGGGATGTGTGTCGCCGATACCGAGGACAGCGATGAAGGACATCTTTTGATGGAAAATTGCGCGAAAGAAGGTCTCTTTTGCGATGCCGAAGAGGGCAAATGTGGATTAGAACGGTGCACAACTCTAAATGAGACTGTTTGCATAGGGTCTGTGCTTCGCACGTGTATGGAAGACGATGGTGCCAATCGTTGGCTTGATATCGACTGCGAAGCCAAAGGGCAGATGTGTCAAAATAATGCATGTGTCGATAAACCTCTATGCGGCAATGGTATTAACGACCCAAACGAGGACTGCGATCCAAATGCAAATCCCCAAATTCCTGCGTGGAAGCTTATCGATTGTTATAAATACGATACGCCGAAAGATCCTAAATTGACGTATAGTAAATTGTTTATATCTGGACAACCGACGTGTGGACCTAAGTGTAAAATCAGCACCGATCAATGCGTAGAGGCCAATGATAGCGATTTTGCGCAGGTGAAAAAATGGTCGTACACGAGCATGAGTTCGATTATTGATGCGATGAAGTCGGGGACTGTCGTCATGAATGGGGTATTTGGTGAACACTCCGTATATAATGAGCAGAAAGGAGGCTGGGGTTTAGGTAATTGGACAAAAAGTGCATTTGGCAAATCGATCACATTTATCGTTGGAAAGACGACGAAGAATAGCGTTAAAGTTTCTATCGACGTGACGCGTACAGACAACAAGAGTCCGGATAGGATCAAAATGCGCGTTTTAGATGGCAGCACTACGCTTGCAACGACGGAAGAAATAATCATTAGCGATACGAAAAAGCAGACGTTGACGGCGTACGCGCGAGGCGTGGGGAGTGTTAAGAATTTGCGCGTCGAGTTTACGGCTTATTTCAGTGGCAAAGAGAACGACAAACATGTCGTCATCAATAACATCGTCGTGAGTGAAGTCGATGCGCTTTAATAATCGTTAGAGAAGGTAGCTATCGAGGGTGGGCGTAGCCCACGGAACGGTGCTTGGCGCGAGCCAAGTGCCGTTTTGTCGTTTTTGCTCCGCAAAAACGGCATCCTCGAGGCGGTTTATCATGCCGATATGGCATTTTAGGTAGAAATCGAGTAGAAATACGGTCGTTTTGGCTCATGGATTTGTTTGTACGCAGATGGAGTAGTCGATATGAAATCGAAATCGAAACGCCTCATGATAGCGGTGACGCTGAGCGTCGTATTGGCTGGGTGCACGGGTTCGGATGATGGGGATCTGAGTTTTTCGATTTATGCGACGCCATCGCGGACGCATGCGCCGATCGACGTATCGTTTGAGTTATTGCGAGATGATGGGGGGGATGCGGCAGAATGCCAGGGGACTTGGTCGTTTGGCGATGGGGTTTCGTTGTCGGGGGAATACGAAACGCGCCATGTGTATCGGAAAGCTGGGAAATATGAGGTTGGAGTCGAGTTGGACTGTGGCGGATCGCACGGGAAATCGACGACGACGGTTGAGATCTTCGACTCGGTCGATTTATCGGTGACGGGTGTTCAGGCGCGCCCGATGAACATTAGCACGGGAGGCGTGCTCAATGTGTCGCTTCAGGTGGGGAATAGTGCAAATGTAGTGCTTGGCGTGCCAGCGATGCTCGACGTGTATTTGACGCCGACGGCGAATCCCGAGGCATATCGGGATGGAACGGCGATACGGATATATCGGCAAACGATCGAGACGTTGGGCAAGAGTGGCGATGAAAATAGCGTCGTCGAGTTGCCGCTTGAAATCGCGCTCGGATCGTCGATACGGACGGGGGCATATTACGTCGTCGCCGTCGTGAATGGGGATCGGACGGTTGGGGAGGTGTCTTACGCCGACAACGTCGCAGTGAGTTCGTTGCCGGTCACGGTATTGAACGAATTGACCGATGGAGCGGATTTTGAGGCGTTGCAAATCGACGTGTCGCCGGCGACGACGTCGCTATTGTCGGCGGTGACGGCATCGTTTCGATTGACGAATATCGGAGCGACGACCGATGAATCGTTCCGTTACCAGATATGGATGGGGGCAAAAGACGACGGTTCGGAGCGGACGAAGGGGCAAGTCGTGCACGAATCGACGATATCGCATGGGTTATCGAATGTGGAGCAGACGATTCAGAACGTCTTGATCCCGATAACGCCGGCGGTAACACAACGCGGTTCGTATTATTTTTGGCTCGTCTTGAATTACGATGAAGGCATACGCGAGCGCGATATGTCGAATAATGAAGTACGGAGTGCGCTGCCAGTTCGCGTGATGGAGGAGGAAGTCCTCGATGCAGATATCGCGGTGGAATCGGTGAAGTTTTCGCCGTCGTCGACGAGTGTTGGCGGTACAGCTCTCGTCGAAGCAAAAGTCGTCAATCGCGGGGCGCAACCGACGGGATCGTTTATATGTACGGTATTTTTATCGGAGGATATGTCGCTAGAGCCCGAAAAAGACATCGTCGCAGGCGCGATGAATATTGGGAATTTGCTGGCCAATAGCTCGGTCGATGCGTCGTCGATCGTCGAAATCGATACGGGGGTCAAGCCGGGATCTTATTGGGTCTATGTGTTTTGCGATTCGAGTGGTGTCGTCGCCGAAGCCGATGAAAACAACAATATCCAGCGTTCGAATGAACAGCTCGCTGTGACGGGGGAATCGGAAATCGATTTGGTCGTCGGAGAAGGGCGTTATACGTCGTCGACGTCGCCGAGCGACGGCGATGAGATGTCGTTTTCGGTGAAGTTGTGCAATAAGGGGAAAACGGGGGCGGGTCCGTCGTGGATATCGGCGACGCGCATCAACATGTGCGATTCGTCGCGCGTCGAAGTCGATCGCCAGATCGTAAATGGGATCGAAGCAGGAGCCTGCGAGTCGATAGCGTTTAAGACGCCGATGGCGTGCGATTTTTGGTGTCCAAATTATCAATTCGAAGTGACGGCCGATGTGACGAATGTCGTATTGGAAACGCGAAAAGAAAACAATACGATAACGCTCCCGACGGTGAGCGTCGCAGGGACGGAGTGCGTATGTGCCAGCGATGCCCATGAACCGAATGATTTATGGGGAACGGCGAAAGAAATCACGTCGATCGACGCAGATTTGACGATTTGTGCGAATGACAAGGACTTTTTCAAGCTCATCGTGCCCGCGAATCGTTCTTATGAGGTGCATGTATCGCACGATATGGCGCGATCGCCGCTCAAATTGAACGTCTATCATGGCACATCGCTCGTGGCGACGTATCAGGGAACGAATGAATTATATGCTGCCGAATACCATTACGATGCGTCGGCATCGGATAACGTTCGGATATCGGTATCGGGTGCCGAGAAAACCGATGTAAATCGTTATCATTTGACGGCGTCGGTTTATGGGGATTCGACGGGGGTCGATTTGGCGGCGTCGAATTTGACGATCGATGGCGAATTGAGTGCCGCCGAGGCGACGCGCGTGACGGTCAAAGTCGACAACTTGGGGAGCGAAAAGACGCCCGAAGTGAAGATTGGGTATTATTTATCGCCGACGATGGAGCTCGGTGAAGATGCGCATCGTCTGGCGCAGCAAGTTTTGGCGCCCGTTGCAGCGGGGGCAAGCATCGAGGCATATTCCGATGTATTGCTTCCGATCGATATCGCAGGCGGGAATTACTATTTAATCGCTCGCGTCGACGACGAAGGGAAATTGAACGACATTCGACCGTCGAACAACTTGACGCGATCGGCGCAAATGCGCTTCGATCGGAGTTGTTACGACGCACTCGATCCGAGTGATTCGCTGAAATCGCCGCGCAGGCTCATCTTCGATTCGGGGAAGATTCACTATACGGATTTGCGCGTATGCCAATCGAATGACGATTTTTATGCGTTTGACGTCGAACATGGGGATCAAATCGATATCGCCGTATCGGCGCAAACGGAAGGGGATTTCGACATTTATCTCTACGACATGGAGGGGAATGAAATCGCGGCATCGCGCACGG
The DNA here is from genome assembly GCA_004554395.1 of Myxococcales bacterium. Classification (GTDB taxonomy): domain Bacteria; phylum Myxococcota_A; class Bradymonadia; order UBA4248; family UBA4248; genus UBA4248. The sequence goes on from SFMP01000084.1 coordinate 4,355, forward strand.
CGTCTTCGGTCGAAAAGATACATTTGGATTACGCGTTGGGTACGCAGACGTTGATATTGGAAGTGCGCCAAGTCGAGAACGTCTATAATACGCGCGAAACGACGTATACGCTCGATATTGCCAAGCAAGCGGCAGCATCGTGGTTGTCGTGTAGCGCGGTGTATGAGCCGAATCAATATCCGTCGGTCGCTTATGACTTGCGAAAAGCCGTATCGCAAGGAAAGACTGCCGAAATATGCCCCGATTCAGACGAAGATTATTATCGGATCGAGATGGCCGAGGGCGATCGGTTACAGCTTGGATTTGAGACGACTTCGGCCATGTTGCGCGCGGCATTGTATCGCGGCGAGGCGCAGAAATTCATATCGCTTTTGACGAATTTGCGCGCGCAGAGTTTCGATTATACGGCGATCGAGGGGGGAGATTACTATGTTCGCGTGTTTACGAATGCGACGTCGATAGGCGATAAATCGTATCGCTTGCGCTGGATAGGGGCGACGGGCGTAGACGTGGGCGTGTCGAATCTCGTGGCTCCGGAACGGGTTCAAGCGGGGGCAGAAGTCTCGTTGTCGTTTGACGTGAAAAACGATGGCGCAGAGTCGGCGCATTACGTAGCGACGATAACGCTTGGGAAGTCGACGATAGAGACGTTTGAAGGCGATATCGAGGCTGGGGCAAGCGCGCGCGTGGTGCGAAAAGTTCGCATTCCGAGCACGATAGATACGGGGGCTTATGAATTGCGCGTTTCGTTGACGAACCCAAACGATGTGAATTTGGCGAATAATTCGTCGAGTCGCGAATTGACGGTGTATCCGGTATGTGCGACCGATGAATACGAGCCCAACGACAATATATTGCAAGCGACGGCGCTCGTGAGTTCGTCGATAACGGGGACGATTTGTTTCGACGATGAAGATTGGTTTATCGTCGGGGCGGAGGCAAAATCGGCATCGCTGAAAGTCTCGAAATCGTGGGGATTGCTCAAGATCGCTGCCTACGACGAACAGGGGACGAAGATCGCCGAATCGAATACGGGATCGGAAGTCGAATCGATTGCGTTCGCGAATGCGAAGTATATTCGAGTGAAAGGCGCAACTTCGGAAAGTTTTGCAAGTTATATACTGAAGATTGGCAATTAATTCGGCTGATTTGGGGATTTGGTGCTTTGTATTTGCCCTGCACACGAAGTGCATTGGGCACGGGAGCGGTTGCAAAGCACAGGGCGGCGTATTGAGCGATAGCGAAATAGCCGCCCAAAAAGGCGTATTGAGCGATAGCGAAATAGCCGCCCAAAAAGGCGTATTGAGCGATAGCGAAATAGCCGCCCAATAGCTTGGCATTTGCCGCAGGGCAAACGCCAAGCTACGCCGCCGTATATCGATAGGCGGCGCTTAGACGCCGACGGCTTGTTCTTCGAGTTTGTGTTCGAAACTCATGACGACGTATTCCATGGGTTTTCCGAGTGCGATGCCGACGTCGATGGTCATGACGCCGAGTTCGCCGTCTTCGACGGAGTTGTTCGTTTCGTCACACGTGACGTAGAAGGCGTCGTCTTGGACTTTTCCGGGAAAGTAGCCTGCGGCCCAGAGTTTGCCGAGGAAGTCGGTGAGCATGCTTTTGATGCTATCGCGCAGTTCTTTTCCGTTGATTTCGAAGACGACCCATTGCGTGTTTTCGTAGATGGCGCGTCGGACGGCGTTGAAGACGCGTCGCGACATGAGGTATCGCCATTCTGGTGCGTTGGTGAGTGCGCGCGCGCCCCATGGTCGGATGCCGCGTTGTGGTGCGTAGCGAATGCAGTTGACGCCTTTGTCGTTGAGTTCGGCGTATTGGCCTTCGTGCATGGGTGTGTAGATGCCGCTGAGGCCTTCGATAGTGACGTTGGCGGGAGCACGGAAGACGCCGTCGTTTCGGTCGCATCGTGCGTAGACGCCGGCCATGAATCCCGAGGGTGGGACGGGTTTTGGATCGCCTTCGTCGTTGAGCATGACGAGCCAAGGATAATACAGCGCGGCGAATGAAGTTTCGAATTTACTTCGGTAGTCGTAGACTTGTTCGGGTTTGAGGTCGCGAGGCGTATCGAGGATGGCGAACCGGTCGCCCATTTTTTCGCAGTGAGCGACCATGGCTGTTTGTATGCCGATCATGTCGCGCGTGCTGTGGAATGCTTCGCAGTTATCGAGGAAAAATTGCAGGTCGGGGATGGCGACGAGATCGATTTCGTCGTTGGATTCGAGGACGCCCAAGCCGTATCGCGCGTCGGGTCCGTTGTTGTATCCGATGACGTCGTCGGGGGTGATGCCATCGAGTCCGTCGCGGCCGCCGCGGAGTGCGATTTCGGTCGTTTCGTCGGGGTATTGTTCATAGCCGGTGGCGCCGAGTAGCGAGACGCGGATGAGCTCGGATTCTTGAGCGATGACGCGAGCGACGTTTCGCGAGGCCCATTTTCCCATCGATAGGTTGGTGTATTTTTCGGTGCGATTTTGTTTTGTGTCTTTGACGATCATATCGAATTCGAGCGAATCGATATAGGTGGGAGCGGCGGAGCGCATGGGGATGTCGATGGGATCGTTCCAGTAGACTTCGTTTCCGCGGACGCGTTCGACGGTGATAAATCGCTCGTTTTCGCCGTCGGAGAGTTTGAGTAGCATGCCGCGTTCGATTCCGCGCGTCGATTGCAGAGTCATCATCCTGGCGCCTTGTAGGATGTCGAGGGTGATGAAGTTGTGGACGCGAGCGGCATCTGGGTAGTTGATTTCGATGCTGAGCTGGTTGCCCCAGCTTCCTTCGCTAGAGGCGAAAACTTCGAGTGTGGGATATCCCGATCGGTCGAGTAGCTCGTATCGAGCTTTTCGCGCCATTTCGGATTTTCCGTTTCTGAAGACATGCGCGATGCGTATGACGTGGCAGCGCGTGCCGCCATTCATGAAGAAGCCCCAGATACTGGCGTATAGGTAGCTTCCTTTGACGGGTTGGCCAAAATAGCGCAAGAATTGCTGCACGCTTTGTATGACGACGGGTTCGTTGAGGGGTCCTTTTGTGGCGACGCCAAGAAAGGCTGGGACGCCAGTTTCGCCCATAGAAACGCCGCGCTCGACGCGCGGATTATCCTCGAAGTATACGCCGGGGAGCTTTACTTTTGCCATTTTGACCTCGCTATTGGCATGTTTTACCGCAACAATGGAACAAGCGCGAATTATCCGCCGCGACTCTCGTTGATTTCTTTGTTAATTTCGGAGATTTCGCGGATCCAGACTTGTCGTTCTTTGTGTTCCATATTGAGGACGTCGTCTATCGCCCAGTGGAAGTGGTAAGCGATATACGCTACCTCCTGATACAGCTTATCCAGGGGGTAGCTTAGTACCCCCCCAGGCCGGTTCCCATATCGACTTCAAATTCGTGTTTGCAAGCCGGGCACGAGACCTTGATAGAGGCGCTGCCTTCTTCGTTGATTTTACGGTAGAATTCTTGGAGATAAGCGAGGTCGGAGCTGAACAATTCTTCGATGATGTTGGGGGTAATCATGCGTAGAGTACCGAGTTTGGTGATGACTCGGCTGAGCAAGATGATGACGAGATAGGCACGGTTTGCTTGGACGCGATAATCTTGCAAAGGTGCGATTTCGTCTTTAGCTGTCGCAAGGCGCATGACGCCTTCGCGGTGGAGGTTTCCGTCTTTGTCGACATAACCTTTCGGAAGTGTAAACTGAAACTCAGTCTGAAATGCCATCGTCACAACTCCAAAATACAAGCCGTCCACGCATGAGGGCAGCGTCGTTGATGAAATGGGCCAAAGCCCTAGCTACATAGACGCATTGTATAACGAATCGGCGATTGGGTGCAATGAAATTAGCAATCGCGATATGATTTAAGATCGGAAATAAAAAATTCCCCGCGAAGCGGGGAATGTCTATTATCCGAGGGTGTAGGCTGCGATGACATCGGAATCGACGGGCCAGTCGCCGTCGAGTTTTTGGTGCAAGATGATGACGACGCGTTTGCTATCGGGTGTCCAGAAGGCGTTGATAATGCTCATATCGGCGACTTTCGTTTTCGTTGGGTTTGAGAAGATCGGGGCATAGCCTAAAGTCATCGATTGCTCGCCTGCCGAGAGCGTGAGTTGTAGTGTTTCGCCGATGACCATGCCGCCGAGTTTGTATCCGGCTGGGGCGGCCATGCCGGCGACGTAGTTGGCGTTGATGCCGAAGACGGCGACTTCTTTCGATTGGAGCGCGGCTTCGAGCGAAGTTTTGTTGAGCGGATAGACGAGTTTTGGCCCTTGACCGCCGATTTGGTAGATGACGAGGGCTTTTCCGCCGAGTTTGCTACTTTGGAGAATGGCGTAGAAATCGGGATTTGCCCCGAAACCGACGAATTGCATCGAGATTTTGTCGGTATCTTGAGCGACGGCTTCGGTCGGGGCAAACGACGTCGCCCAAATCGTCGCCAGTCCAATGCCCATGGCTAGTGCGAAATGTTTGAATGCACGAATAGAGATCATCATTGCCTCCTATATAATGTTGGGGCGCACGACGCGATGCGCATGGCGTCGTGCATCAAGAATTATGCCAAGATGAACGCCGAAATGCAAATCCCAGCGTTTCGGAGCCGCTTGGATGCGCTAGTGGCGGTAGTTTTGGCGCCCCAGCGCATAGCGAGAGAAACGAACGAGAAGGGATTAGTTCAAGATGAAACCTTGTCGGAGCGAAACGGGCTTGCCCGAAAATTCCATGAATTTCCAGCGATTCTTTTTGCTATCGATGCATTTGATGAACGTCTCGGGGATGTTGTCGTTTTCGACGGTGAATTTTTCGACGATGCCCGTCGGTTCGACTTCGAAGCGAATGTAGAGCTTGCTGACGTTCATCGTGCCATTTTTGGCTTCACGTCGATGGCATTCTTGAACCGAACGCGAGATGGCGCTGAGCCCGATTTTGAAATGGTCTTGCATAGAATCGGGTTTGGCTTTTGAGCCATTGACCGAATTGGCGTCGGCGAATTCTTGTTTATGTAGAGCGACGCCGGCGCGGCCGTCGCGGCGCGTGCGAGCATCGTCGGCACCACCGTTGGGGGCGACGGGGTCGTCTTGTGGTTCGGCTTGTGCCGTTTCGCCTTGTTGCGCTTGATCGCCATACATGGCGTTGAGCGCGGCATCATTTTTATTGACGGCTTTGGGCTGTTTGGCCTGTTTTTGAACGCGCGGAGCTTCCTCGGCGTGCATGTCGATGATTTCGAAGTCGTCGGCGAGTATCGTCTTTTCGATATCGGCATCGCTGATCGTTTGGCCCGAGACGGTATCGAACGCGGTGGCGGCACTCGTAATCGAAGGCTCGACGTTTTCTTCGACGATTTCTTCGACGGGGCGCGTGGCAAAATAGGCGGCAATGGCGACGACGGCGGCGACGGCGGCGACGATAATCGCCAAGCGTTTGTTCTTTTGGCGTTTGTCGGCACGCGCCATTTCTTCGTAGTGTCGCAAATTGATGAGCTGTGAAGCCTCCGACATCGCCTCTTCTTCTTGCGGCGTTTCTTCTTCTTGCGCCATGATGGCTTCGAGGAGCTGGCTTCGTCGTTCTTCGGCGGATTCTGCATTGGCGTGCGCAACGCGAGCCGCCGATTCGCCCTCGGCGGCAACGATTTCGTCGGCATCGGTCAAAATAGCACTCGCCGCCACATCGCCGCCTAAACCGCTTTGATCGTTGGGATCGTCGAGCGAAATGGCGTCGAGTTTGGCGTCGACATCGTGGCGATCGATTCTCGGGAGATCGGTTTGGCTCTCGGAAGAATCGATAGAAAATGCATCGATATCGGCAGGAGCTGAATTATCTTCGGCTGATTTCTCTACATCTTGCGATTGATTCGCCTCGTCGCCTTTCGACGCATCGTCGCTCGCGGTGGAATCGTCGGCGACGGCGCTATCGATGGCGCTATCGAGCGCACTTTTATCGCACGAGCTATCGAGCGCGATATCGGGCACGTCGACGACGGCGCTATCGAGCGCACTTTTGTCGCACGAGCTATCGAGCGCGATATCGGGCACGTCGACGACGGCGCTATCGAGCGCACTTTTGTCGCACGAGCTATCGAGCGCGATATCGGGCACGTCGACGACGG
>SFMP01000085.1 GCA_004554395.1 Myxococcales bacterium
CCTTTATATACGCATTAAATGTTAATCTCGATGGGTCTTTGTATGATGAGTGTTGCGTATGCCGAGGAGTGAACATAATTATAACGCAACTCGCTTGTCGAGAATTTATTGAAATCGAATCCGCTTCGAGTAGATTTGTAAGCGGTGATTTGAATGTAGAGTTGTCCGGAGTTATCGGTGGGCCATGAATAGACTGGTGGCAACTCGGCGCTCGTGGCGGAGCCTGGGAGATAGGCTTGATAGATGAGATCGCCGCTATTTTGAGAAGAGTACATGCGGACGTTGAGGACGTAGTAATCGACGTTTTGTGGGTATTCGACTTGCCATTGTATAATGCCAGATTTTAGGACATCGGTGGTGGATTCGGTTTTGAAGACGGGGATAGGAACGGCGGGCCCGACTTGCAGGGTTTCGTTTGTCTGCACGACGCGTTCGGCGGTGTAGACCGAGGCGGGGTAGGCGCCGTTTGTATAGGCTCCGACGTTGATCGAGAAATTGGCATCGTCGATGGGATTGACGAGTGGTGGCAACCCCGTGATGACGACGAGATCGGTTTCGGAGGAACCGTTCATGAATCCGCCGATATAGCCGTCGCTCCCGAGCCGCAGGAAGGCACTTGCTTTGACGCCGTTTGGACCAGATTTGAGGGGTGCATCGAGAAGTTTGATGCGAAGATTATTGGTGAGAGGGAGGTTGCATTCGAGGTGATTATCGAGAGTTGCGCCATCGGTGACGACGAGATGTCGTTTGAGACCGAGATATCGCGGCATGAAAACTTTAGTTTCGGTGTCGTATATGCCGCAGACGAGGGCTAGTGCGACGTCGCCGGATCGGGCTCGCAATCGATATTTTTGAGTGCGGTCGGTGATCATGTAGACGTCGTCTTTGGAGTAGGGATAGACGTATGCCGCTAGGGCAGATTGCATGACGATGCCGGCACGAATGTGATTTGGATTTGTCGTGAGGTCGACTTTTCCGAAGTCGCCGACGGTGCCCGTGAAGTATGCGGGTTTTGGCGTATATGGGATTGTCACGTCGATGGGATTGATCGTGCCGCTGTCGTCGGGTTTTGGTGGAGGTGGTGGTGTCGTTTCGGAGCTAGAACCTTGAGATTTCCATTTTTCGAGATAGAGCGTGATATATCGAGCGTTGACGGGTTGTAGTGAATTACATGCGTGTTGTTGAGCGCATGCGACGACGATTTGGCTTCCTTTTAGAGTAGGATCTTCGATTGAAACGCGGCCGGAGGCATCGGTTGTGCGCTTGATGGCGTCGTCGTCGACGCCGATATAGACGGTAGCGCCTTCGATTGGGGTACCCGTCGTGGCTTCGAGTACGTTGACATATAGGGCACCATCGATGACGTCGCCCGAGGCGCCGGAGACGTTTGTTTTTGAATCGTAGTATTCGATCGTCGTCTTTGCACAAGGCTTTTGTGCGTCGTCGGGGCATAGGAGTTCGATATCGACAGTTGCGACATCGTGCGCCGGGGCTGTGAATCGGATTTCGAGCGAGGAAGTGAGGGTGTAGTCGATGGGTTGCCCGTCGACGTGTAAGACGAGGTCGGAATCGAAGCCAGAGCCATAGAGAGCAACGGTCGTGCCGCCCGAAACGACGACGTCGTGCGTCGATTGGCCGACGATTTCGACGTTGCGATGATAGGTGAAAGAATGCGTCGATGGGACTTCGGCTCTGCCTTGTACGAGTTTGATATCGACGGTTGCGGAGCCGTCGGGGGCGACGACCTGGGCTGTCGTCGATGATTTGACGGTGACATCTTGAGCTTCTCGAGCGCCGAAAAATACACGTAAATCGTCGTCAAATCCTGTTCCGTTGAGTTGGACGACGGTAGACTTGGTGCCGGAATTGGGTGAGATCGAATTGAGCGTAGGATAGACGATGAATTGGTAGGCTTGAGCTAGGACAGATGAGGCGATTGAGACGTCGACGGATTGTGCATTGTGGGCGGGCGTTATGAGTTTCCAAGCGTTTTGGGAACGGCTGAGGACTGTGGCCTGCGCATTGCCGAATTGTGCGGAGCCAGAATCGGGCAGGCGCAAGCCCGAGACGACGACTTCGTCGCCGCCTAGCGTAGATCCGAAGGCGGGAGTTATAGAGAATATGGTAGAGTTATCGTCGGGTGAGGCGATATAGATTGCGCGTTCGAGGCGTTTTTGGCGGTGATCGTCGTAGATGAGGACGTCGCGATAACCGATCGTGGAGCTCGAATAATCGACGGAGATTTGGGAATCGGAATCGAGCGTCGTGGCGACGTTTGCATCGCCAATGCGGACACGTGTATTATCGTCGAATCCAGATCCGGAGATGGTGAAAGTCGCCTTTTTGCCAGCGGTGGCATAGTTGGGGGATATTTGTGAAATGGCTAGTTTTGGGAGGACGGTGAGCTTGTTTTGAGAGGTTGCAGAGCCGTTGGAGCCGGCAGCGATGATGTCATAAGAGCCAGGGGAGACTTCGGGCAATGAGCCTTGTATTTCGGCGTTGGAAATGACTCGTATGTCGTAGAGGGGGAGTTGTTTGGCCGTGGGATTTGAAGGAGCGCTGGGGGATGGGGGATTTTGTGACGATGGTACAAAGGCGAGTCGCGTCTTTGAATCGAAACCAGAGCCAGAGATGGAGATGGGTACGTCGTCGCCTTGGACGACGATATTTGGCGTGAAGTCGTCGATGGCGAGTGTTTCGTCGTAGCAGAAGCCGTTTGGCAAAGTGATTTTTTCGTCGCCTTGTTTCCATTGGACGTCGACGCATCCGGGTCGGCCTTGTGGAACAAGGGCGCGGACGACTTGTTGATTGACGAGCTGTAGTTTTGGGCTTTTCGTTTGCCCAAAATAGAGCTCGCCGTTTTCGGCAAGTGCAGAACCGATGACGCGGATTTCGTAGCCTCCGGAGACGGAGCCATGAGCAGGCGATAGGGATTTGACAGAGAGAACGACGGGGTCTTCGACTTTCCCGGGGCCGTCGTTATTATCGTTGCCAGAATCGGGATTAGGTGTAATGCCACTGGAACCGCTTGGTGGTGTATTATCGCTATCGGTGCCGCCAGGATTGAAGGGATCGGGGGTTGGCGTGTCGGGGTTTGTGGTGGGTGGGGGATCTTCGTGGCGAATATTGATGTAGTCGTCGATGCTGTAGCAGCCAGTAGCAAGGCAAGATAGGGTAATCGCCATGACGAAAATGGAACGGGAATTGTGCATCGCATCGCCTCCTGTGGCGTGATAAAGACTAAGGAGTTGGAAATTATCGCGTTTCGCTGCTGATCAAGTAGTCGAGCATAATCGGTAGATAGGGGTGATGGTCGCGTTGCCATTGGTCTCGTCGCTGTGAGAGCATGAGCGCCGAAGACCCGGAGGAATCGGACATCATGATGAGTCGCGTTTGGAGTTGTTGCTTTGTTTCGGGGTTTGTTTCGGTGAGAATGGCTTGTTGTAGGAATTGAATTTTGGCGGATTGGTCGTCGTCGTTGCTGAGTAGCCCCGAAATGAGCATGGTAATTTGCGGATCGGCACCAGGTTTTTGCATGGCGATTTGTAGGTGTTTGATGGCTTCGCGTCGCAAGAAGGCGCGTTCTTCGGGTGTATCGTCGGGGTAGTATGAGATGTCGTTGATGGCGATGGAATAGTCGTAGTAGGGATCGAGAGGGAATTGTTTTGCGCCGAGTGCGAGGTAGCTATTGGCGCGTTTGACGGATTTTGCCGTCATGCCTTCGCTAAATATCGCGGCAACGGAAGCCCATTTGTAGACGGCTTTGAAATCTGGGTCGAGCGCGATGATGGCGTCGGCAAAGTGCTCGGCCAAATGGGCTTCGTTTCGGAGGTTGTTGTATTGTAGAGCACGAATCCAGATCAAATCGGCGACGAATTCGCGTTGTCCAAGACTCATCCAAATGAGTGCGTTTTCGTTAGGCAGGACGCTGTATTCGTCGGCACCCATGTTTTTGGGTGCTTCGATTTTCGTATTTTGCCCGCTGATATGGGCAATGATAAAGGCGCATAGTGCAATGATGAGAAAGATCATCGTCGTTTGTCGGCGATTGTCGTTGGTATGTTTCATCTCAAAACTATCCTAAATCGGACACTTGGTGTGCGAAGGTGTCGAGGGCGAGTTTCGCCCATCGCTCGTCGATTGGCATGATAGCAAAATGCGTCGTAAATCACTAATCGAGAGTGTGAATAATCGGTTTCTTTTTATCTGTTATACATTTACGCGGGAAGATGTATACATTTATGCGTTAGGAGACTGTTTATAATAGGGTGCGCCGTATTTCGCAGAAATAGGCGCACAGCGGAGGCGTATGCGCGCAACGCAGTGAGCACATAGCCGTAGCCCAGAGCCCGTATTGAGCGGAAGCGAAATAGGGCTGAGGCGGAGCGCATTGAGCGGGAGCGAAAAAGCGGAGCTACGGAGGCGTATGCGCGCAACGCAGTGAGCACATAGCCGTAGCCCAGAGCCCGTATTGAGCCCAGTAGGGCGAGATAGGGCGACAAAGAGCCCGTATTGAGCGGAAGCGAAATAGGGCTGAGGCGGAGCGCATTGAGCGGGAGCGAAAAAGCGGAGCTACGGAGGTGAAAAAAAGCGGAGCTGCGGAGGGCGTAGAAGTGGAGGTTAGAAGGCGTCGTGGTTTTGTGGGGTGGATGTGGGTTTGATGGGGGCGACGTGTGGTTGTTCGATGAGTGTGCGGGGGGAGCGGCCCATTTGGCGTTCGAGTTCGCGCATGCAGAGAGCGACGTCTTGTGCGGGTTCGATTTCGTATGATTTGTCGTAGGCGCGGAGTGCGCGTCCGAGTAGGCTTTTGGCGTTAGTGAACCTGAATTGTTCGATGTAGGAATTTGCGAGGAATAGCCATGCTTCGGCGTCGCGTGGGTTGAGTTGCGTGACTTCGTTGAGGTGTCGGATGGCGAGTTCGATTTTTGGTAGTGTGGCGGGTGTGGAGAGAGCGAGAGTGATGCCGAGGTTTGCTTTGACGGATTTGATGGCGTTGTAGTCTTCGATTTGTTGGAGGATGGTGAGTGAGGCTTCGAAGGCGTTGACGGCGCGGTCGTCGCATCCGATTTCGCGTTGAGTCATGCCGATGAGGTTGAGCGCTTGTGCGATGAGCAGAGGCGGGAAGTTGGCGTTTAGGCGCATGCGGTCGAGGAGTGGTCGGATGAGCGGATCGATGGTTCGGAGGACGGCTTCGTAGTCGCCGCGGTCGTATGCGTCTTGGGCGTAGTCGAAGATTTCGGTGAAGAAGGAGGGTGGCATGCGATTGGCGTCGATGCGTGCGGGGACGTAGTCGCGGGCGTTTTCTATATAATTGATGAAAGAGTGGTCGGGTTGTTCGATGTAGATGTTCGTTTTTGCGACGCCGTATCGGTGGCAGAGTGGGGCGATGTGCGCCATGTTTTCGGGGGCGCATTCGTCGAGGTTTGAGAGTATGACGAAGATCGTGCGGTTTTGCATGATGTCGTCGATTTGTGAGAGTGCGTTTTCGACGTCGGCGATTGGGGTTTCGAGTGGTTCGAAGAGGCAGACGGCGTTTTGCCCGATGCGTTGTGCGATGGCGCCGTGTGAGAAGATGGCGCTGGGGTGCGTGGCTTTGAGGGCGTTTTTGGCGATGACGATGTTTGTGTTGTTGGTGAGAGCCTGGGCGGCGCGTGGCATAACGTGTTGTGAGAGCACGCTGTCGAAGTATCGGACGCCGAGTTCGCAGGCGGTATCGCCGAGTAGACGGGGGCGGGTAGGGGCTTGGGGTGTTTGTAGGATGGCTTCTTGGCGTGCCCGGTCGCGTTCTTGAATGTTTTGGATTTCGATGAGGGAGGCGAGTACGAGTGGAGGATTATTGGGATCGCTTTGAGCGGCTTTAGACGAAGTGCCGTTGACGGCATTTAGGATGACGGAGGATGTGTCTTCGTCGTCGACGATGGCGAAGTCGTCGGATTGATTTGCGTCGTAGGCCGTTGTGCAAGTGTTTTTTGATTTTATGCCATTGGTGCTTTTGGCGGCTGTGCTGGTGTTTTTTGTCTTTATGCCATTGGTGCTTTTGGCGGCTGTGCTGGTGTTTTTTGTCTTTATGCCATTGGTGCTTTTGGCCGTAGTGTAAGATGCGTTTGCGTTAGCGAGACCGAAGCGAGTGTTGATGGGGGATGCGCTGTCGGTGTCGTCGGTGTCGTCGGCGAAAGAGATATCGGACGCGTAGAGTCGGGTGTTTGTCGAGGCGAAGTCGTTAGAGAATGAGAGCTCGGGTATATTGAAGGCGTCGTAGTTGATTTCCCACGGGATTTCGTAGTTGCACGTTTTGGCGCGTGATTTGTTTCGGAGCTGTTTAGGCGCATAGTTTTTGCGTCGTGGTCGTTGCGCATTTCGGATGATTCCGAGAACGAATGCGATGACGATAAGCGCCAAACCAAGAATCAAACAAGCTTCGAACACTAGAGCCTCCATGCCAACAGTGTTACATTCGATACTATGCGCATCCTTGCGTGCAATCTCGAAGCGGTGCGCTTGTACCACAGATAACGACAAATAGGTCAAAAAAAAGATGGAGGCAAATTTTAAGGGTTTGAGTGTGGAATTTGTGATGTTGGACTCATATTTAGCGTTTAGAGAACGTTGCAGGAGGAGGTTCTGATAAAGAATCGTAGGCATTGTGAGGTGTGGAAGAACGTGAAAGGTGTGTCGATGAATGGAGGTGCTTAGGGAATTGTGGAACGGGGGGAGAGTGAATTGGTAGGGAATGGGAGAATGAGTCGTAGAATGCAGGGGATGTGAAGATGAAAATGGAAATCTTGCGTGGGGCGTGGAATTGTGTTAGAGGGGGTAGCGCTCGTCGTTGTATAGATTTTTGAGAAATTTAGCATCGAGGTGTGTGCCAGTTTGAGCGTTTTTGCTTCGTGGACATGGCGCGTTTAATGGTAG
>SFMP01000086.1 GCA_004554395.1 Myxococcales bacterium
CGCCCCCCAATGTGTGCGACGACGCATCGTCGATGGCGTTTGGGGCGAAGATTATTCTGATTTTGCGATAGATAATGCATCATTATTCGGTCGCAGGGCACATCGACGGAATGGCGGCGACATAGGAACGGAGCTCATCGCGCCAAAATTCGCGATCAAAAGTCCAAAAGACTTCGTCGTGGGCTTTTGTCGTCTCGGTCGTGGCAATGCTCTGGGATTCGACGCATTGACCGCCTGCGGCGACGATTTTGAGGCATGCCGCCTCGCGTTTCCTCTGCGATAGCTTGATTTCGATGGCTACTTGCGATGCCGATACGTCGAGCGCATGTATTTCGTCGATAGCCGACGTATAAATCGATTGTAAAACTTGGGAAATCGCCGTTTGGCGATACGCAATCGCGGCGTCGTATGTCTTTTCGAGATCGGGCCACGAGGTAAAATTCTGCGAGACGTATTGGCGCAAATTCTCGCGTTCGCGATTGAGCGTTTGAAGGGATTGATGAACGCGCTTAAAATTGAGATCGGATAAAACGCGAGCATAGATTCGGGCAGGAATGGGCGACGTTTGGGGCGATTTGGCATGCCGCAGTATTTGACCGTAATAGTCGCGCATCGACGTCTCGGCGACGATGTGCGACAGCGTATCGGCATCGGCGATATAAGTCGATCGCAATGCATCGATAGCCCGCTCTGCGTCGCCATATCGGCAAAGACCCAAATACGCATTCGCCTCTATCAAGAGCATATCGGGGTTCCATGTTTGCGCAAATATCGGGGCTCGAAGCGCATGCGTGAGCGAAAGCGCATGCGAATAACGTCGGGCAAATACTTCGGTCCAAGCTTGTTCGATGAGTGCATTGCGCAAGCGATGGCTATTGACATCGACGTTTCGATAAAATTCCACTGCCGAATCATAGGCGTGATTTTCGGCGGCAATGCGCGCCAATGCTAGCCAAGCCGTATTCTTGAGCTGATAAGCCGTGTCGCCTTTGAGATTATCGAGCGTCGATAGCGCATTGCCTAGGCGTTCGACTGCCGTTTTGAAACGGAATCCCGGTGCGCGAACGTCTAACGTCGCCATCAACAACTGCGCTCGCGCGTATGCAAGTGAATGGGGCGCAATCTGTTCGAGGGTGCGATAAGCCATGTCGACGTTCGGATTCGGACCATAAACGAGACTATAGGCGACGAAATAGCGATATTCATCGCGTATCGCTTCGTCTTCGGGGAGCTCATCTTCGTGTGCGGCAATGCGTAGCGGTGCCGTGCTCGAATAATCCGATCGATGCGCATAATCGACGAAAGTCCGAAACGTCGCCGCATAATCGGCGATAGTCGCATCGGATTGTAGCGCGGCATCGAGATATGCCGCCCCCATTCCATAAGCCCCAAGCGCCCCAAGTGCCTCTCCAATGCATTGGCGCAACGCCGCGCCAAGCGCCGTATTGGCTCCGGGGGCTATATCGCTCAACATCGACATACACGAATCGAGTGCTCGAATCGGCTCACCTTCTCCTATTTCTCGACGATATTGAGCAACCGTGGGCAATTCCGACATGGCATCTTCGAGTGCCCCCGTCTCTTCGCGAAGTGCTACATATCGCCGAGCCATTTCCGATTCAATCCGATAGGTATTGTCGAGCTCTTCGAAAAACTTATCGAGAACGATGACGGCATTCGACGGCTCTATCGGCGATAATACCGTGCCCTGCACGATATGAGGTGCTTCGACGCTCGTATCTTCGGCGGGAATCAGCGAGCTTTGTCCTATCGCCGTCTGTGAATCTTCTTCAGAACTCGTCCCCGTTCTCGCTTGCGAATTTTGTTCGGTTACTGTCTCGATTTGTGTATTTTGTTCGACACTCGTCCCCGTTCTCGCTTGCGAATTTTGTTCGGGTTCTGTATCGAGCTGTGTATTTTGTTCAGATGCTGTTTTGGTTTGTGCATCTTGTTCGATTTTAGCTTCGTTCGATGAATCTTTTTCGTCGGCGATTGTATCGCTCGCATTAGCCGTATCGCTCGCTGCCGATGCGATGTCTTTGTCTTGGCCGTCGCTTTGCGACGATTTGTCTTTATCGAGGGCTTTGATGCGCATCGATATTTCGGCCATGACTTTTGGCGATACGCCTTGTTCTTTGAGTTTATCGTAATCGCTTTTTTCGAGTTTATCGAGGTCTTGGGCGTTTTGGATGACCGACACGAGAACGGATTCGGGTACGCCTTGCGCATGCATGATGATGATATCTTGCACGGTTAAGGCTTGGGCTTCGTTCATATCGCCGATCGAAGCACCCAAAACAGCCGCAGTCATGCTCATACAGACGAGGAGAGATCGCCAATTCGATTTCATTTCGACACCTCGATTTCGGGCAAAAAGAAGCTCACGCCGATCGATAGCGACGCGGGAACGACCCATTGTTGGGGCGTCTTATAAAAGCGCAATGCCGCTTCGATTCGCAATGCCAACCACGACAAGAGGAAAAAGTGTGCATCTGTCGCAAATACGCCTTCGGCATAAGCCGACAAATCGCGCTTTGTGAGCGATTTGTTGGGCGTCTTCGAAAATACGGCACCGACGCCCGCCGAAATACCCCAATCGAAATGCCCGAGATTTTGCGTGCCCGCCGTCCATTTTCCATAAAACGGATGAAACGTCGCAACGGCATAAATATCGCCGCGTTGTTCATCCGATAACATTTGGGCGGCAACGCTCGATTGATTGGCATCCATGAAATCCGACAGCGCCGAATCGGCATGGATCATGAGAATCGATCCGCGAAGGCGAACACCCCACATTTCCGTAAATCGATATCCAGCATCGAATTCCACCGGGAAATACGTGTAATAATCATCTGTCAAGACGACGCCGATGTTCAAACCCAATTCGAAGCGGTGAGCCGTCGTAAACTGTCGCTCGCCCATTTGTGCGGGCACGCTTTGCGTCGTCCATTGCGCGGCGAGGTCGTCGTCGATTTCATCGGCAAAAGTGTCGACCGGAGCCAGGCATAGGCATGCCGCTACCATCGCACATATCTGTATCCATAACGCCCAACGCTCGATGAACGACGCCAATAGCCCACTTTTTCCAATTCTATCGACGGCCGTTTTCTCGCTTTTTCCGATATCGACGCCTTTTTCGTCCCCGATATCGCTGGGCGCATTTTGCCGCCATTGCCCTAGGCTTTCCGAATTTATCGCTTTCATAAAGCCTCCTAGAGCAAGAACGAAACGCTAAGGGCAAATTCTGCCGCAGTCCCGAGTCCCTTGTCGTTTTGGCGTCCAAAGAGATATTCTCTAAAGTCGAGGCGCAAGCCGACGAAGTCTAAAAATACGAAGCGCATGCCGATGCCAAGGCTGCCTTCAAACGTTGCATGATAGCTGATATCGCCGCCTTGGCGCTTTGCTGGCGTCTCGACGACTTGAACGCCAAGACCAGCGGCGACGTTGAGATCGAAATGGGCTATCCCTCGATTGGCTACCGCAAATTTTCCCATAAAGACCGAAAACACGGGCGCTAGCGCAACGCGCGCCACCGAATACTCTTTGATCTTTACACCGCGCAATTGCGTATCGGAGCTCTGGCTCCCCGTCAATCGGTCATAAGATGGCGTGAGGAATCGCATACAGTGTTGACCCGCCGCTCGAGTCTGATTCTCGCCCGTTTCGTTCGAAAAACAACCCATATACGACGCCGAAAGCTCGAGCGATACCCACTCCTTAAAATGATATCCACCGCGCAATGTCACCGGCATATAGACGACAAATATATCGCTCGCGATTGTCCCCAATCCGACCGATATTTCCCCGCGCCCAGCCTTCGAAAATGGGCGCTTTTCGATGACGACGACGTTCTTTTCGCGAGCACTTTCATTCGGCATAAGCGTATCGATGCCAACGTCTTCGATAACCGTTCGCTCCGCGGGCTGAACTTGAGCATCGTCGGCCCATGCTTGCGATCCCGACATCGCAAACCACATCGTCATGAAAAAGGCGATTAACCTCATGGTGTTTTTGTGCATCGTCGCCACTCCGCCTAAGGGATAAAGACAAATCGGTTATCGGTCGTTTCTGTCGTCAAATCGGATTGACCAACTTGGCGTTGGGCTTCGTATGCCACGGCACTCGTACCCAATGTGACGACGAGATTCGTCGCCAAACGCGAAAGCGTTCCCGATGGGGGCTTATGCGAAAATTTCACGTCGATATCCCAATGCGATTGCGTATTGAGTGCAATCGATTTCATCACCGCCGATATCTGCGATGGACTTTCAAATATAAAGTAATTCCCACATCCCAGAGCCACCGATTGCGCATATCCAAGCGACTCGTCCACGTCGCCTTTCGGGCGAACATCGATCCAATACAAATCGACGCCAGAAATGCCCGCCGCCGTCATCTGCGTCATCCAAGCAGATTTTGCCGCGTCGTCGTCGGCTGTCCCATCGCTCAAGGCTATCATCGATTTCCGATACGTCGACGTCGCCTTTTGCGTGACTTTTTCGAGCGTCGTCGTCGACGCCGTCCAAAGCGGCGATCCACCGCTAGGCGACGGATAAAAATGCATGACTTTGGCGTTCCAAAGTGCCTCGGTGCGAAGCCACTCCGGCGTCATGTCGTATACGCCTGTTGCCGCCGTCCCATTGGCAAACACTGCCGCATACTCGACCCGATCCGACTTATTCCCATTGAAGGCTATCCCATCCATAAACGCATTTAGACCAACTTTCCGGTATTGATACGGATCAGTCGCCAGCGTCTGCGTCGGTACTCCCGTCTCTTGGCTGCCGTCTAACGTCGCAGAATTGTCGAGCATAAAGGCAAACGACCGACCATTCGCATTTTGCGTCGAGACGTTCTCATTTCCCGGCAATAAATTCTCTGCATAATGCGTAAATCTCGGCGCCGAAACCGTTTCGATTTGCGTCGCAATGGCGCAAACTCGAGTCGGCGCATAATAATAGCTCGAGAGACCCATCTCACTCGGCGTCACGCACACCGCATCTGCAATCCGTGCCCCATTGACCACGCAATCGTCGACCGTTTCGCACGTCTTATCGCTCCCATCGGCATTGGCGATGAAAAACCACCCATCGCTAAAGGCGAAGTTCGCTGCACCGAAATTCCCACCCGGAACGAGCGGATCGCCCAACGACCCATATCGTTTATTGGGCACCAACGGCGCATCGAACGACGTCATCACCGTCAATCGCAACGAGGCATCGGCGTCTTCTGATCGATTCGTGCAACGCTTGGCGACAAATCCCACAGGGGCGATCTCGATGATCTGCTCTTCGCGAAATGTCAGTTCACTTACCGTATCACAACCCGCCATACTGCTCACGACGATTGCGGCGATTATTCCCTTGCTGATCCGATTCATCTGCCTCTTTGTCTTCCTCGATGGGCGCACGCCTCGATGTGCGCTATTTGGGGGTCGTATGCCGCATCAATATTTATCGATATCGACCAGTAACGCTTATCGTAAGACGTTTGCGCCGAAAAGGCGAATAAATTTTATCGACTCCTGCCGCCGCAACTCTAAGAGAGTAGACGCCTGTCTCGGCTCAATTTCTACGACGCTAAAAAATATTTCAAATTGTCTACACTGCGTTATAAAAGGCACGCGGCGAAAATGTCGCGAGCATTGGGAACTCAATGCGACGTTTCGTGCGTTATAGGAACGCTGGGCGGTAGCGACGATGGAGGAGATCATGACCTGCAAGCAATTTCACGGAAAAAAACGGTTATTTTGGATGGCTATGGCACTCGGCATCGCCATGCTCGCCAACGCATGCCAAAAAACGCCCGATAAGAACGTCGAAAAAGTCGAACGTAAAATGATACCCGGTGCCGAAGTCATCATGAAAGCCGACGGCCACACGATGACACTCGACGACTACCACCAATGCATCGATCTCCACAAACTCCAAGGACGACAATTCTCAAAACGTGCCCTCGCCAATCCGCGTTTCCAACGCGACGAAGCCCAACGATGCTTCGCGCTCGTCTATTTGCGCGATTACGTCAAAGAACACAATGTCGTCCCACACGAGGGCTTGCGCGACATGGTCTTGCACGAGACCTATAAAACGCTCGGCGTCGAAACGACGGCCGACGTCGCCAAAAAAATCGACGTCTCCGAAGAAAAACTCGAATCGATCATCCAAGATGCCATGCTACCGCGCATGGTCGAGCGACATTTGCTCGAAACGATGCCCGAAAACGAATTGCTCGATCTCTTCAAAGTCGATGCTCGACGCTACTCCTTCAAGCTCATCGATTTCCCAAATACCCCTACGAGCTCCGAAGTCCAAGAACACCTCGCCAAACACGAAAAAGAAATCATCGCCTATCTGCGCTCAAATCCGCGAATGATGTCACAACCACCACAAGCACACTTCATTCGAATCGCCTTCCCAAAAGACGGCGGCGAAGAAGATATCGCTTCGTTTAAAAATGCCGAAGCCCTGCGAAAACTCGCCATTCAAGAGGGTAGCAGTGCCGCCATCGAATCATGCCAAAAACAAGCCTCCGCGTGCAAAGTCGTCAACGATGCCGATAATACACACGTCGAACCGCGTAACGACGACAACGCATGGGCCTTCCGATCGCCCGTCGGCAGCGTCTCCGAAGTCCTAACCCGCCCCGTCTCTAACGAAGTCTGGATCTTGACCGAAATCGATCCCCCTCAACCCTACGACCTCACCGTCCCAAGCGTCCGACACCTCCTGACCGAAAAAGTCATGATCGAAACGACACCAGCCCCCCATATCCTCGATACGATTAAACCGCTCATCGAAGCACCTGTCCCCGATCTCAAGGCCATCGCCGAGCAAAACGGCGGCCGATACCGTTCCTTCGACGACGTCACATACGCCTATATCGTGAGCGAAAAACTCGTCGAAAGCCCAGAAGTCTTGCGCGTCATGGCCGAAATGTCCGATCGCGAAGCGCGACTCTTCTCCAATCCCATCGTCGATAACGGACGCATCTACGTCTTCTACGTCTCCAATCTCACGCCCGCCTCGACCGACGATTTCGCCAACGTCAAAGCGCGATGGATCGACCTCGTCGCCAACGATCCCGCCGCTCACAATGCGAATAAGTGGATCGCCGATCAAACACCTAGCCTCACGACCATGAATATCAAACCCATCGAATTCGAATACGGCATCTTGCAGCCAAACGGTTCAATTCGATAACCTCCTCGATGCATCATATATATAATGATGCATTTGCCTTGCGATGTGTAAGTTCGAATGTGTTTGAATGGATATGATTTGAATATGATTTCAATATTTATTCTAGCAGTTTCAATATATTCGACTTCACATCTGTCCAATATTGCCATTATTTCAAATCTCTCATAGCCCCAACGATTCG
Organism: Myxococcales bacterium; assembly: GCA_004554395.1. Lineage (GTDB taxonomy): Bacteria > Myxococcota_A > Bradymonadia > UBA4248 > UBA4248 > UBA4248. The sequence continues at coordinate 7,384 of SFMP01000086.1, forward strand.
GCGTTCAAACATTTGAGCATGATGAAAACTTTCAAATATATCTCCATTCTAGTCGCCCTCCTATGTGGAACTGGCCACGCCCTGGCGCAAACACCCGATACGGGCACGACGACGGGCGACGCCTGCGGCTTCGTGCTCGAACAAGGCCGAGTTATCGGCGGCAACGGCGCCGATTCCGGCGCGCGCCTCATGGATCCCGTCATCATCGATTTCGATGGCGATGGCATCGACGACCTCGTCTTCGGCGCCCCAGGCTATACGCCAAACGGCATGAATCGCGCCGGCAGCTTCTACGTCATCCTCGGTCGAAAAGATTTCTCGTTCGATTCCCTCCGCGACATGACCTATTGGTCGCAGTTCGATTACAGATTCGACGGTCATACGCCAAACGGCCAACTCGGCATGACGCTCTACACGGGCGATTTCAATGGCGATGGAAAACTCGACATCGCCGTCGCCGAACCCGGACAATTCGGATCGGTCTATATCTTCTACGGCGGAAAATCGCGCGATCGCGGCATCCATTCCATCGACGATGAAAACAACGGCGCCGATTTGGCTTTCGTCGGAACCGAACTCGGTTCACATTTCGGCATCGCTGGCTGCGTCGGCGATTTCAATCACGACGGCATCGACGACTTGGCGCTCTCGTCGATTTCGAAAAACTCGACCTACGGCACAAACGCGAGCATCGTGACGATTATCCCCATGCGCAGCCGTTGGGAAAAGAAATCTTATTCCATGTCGAATAAGCTCAACGGAAAAACAGTCCTCTCGCGCCCTCTCTCGGGCAACGCTCGCGTCGTACACGCCTGCGCCGCCGCCGATTTCAACGACGACGGACTCACCGATATCGCCCTCGGCATGCCGCTCGATTCCTATCAAAAACAAAAAGCCTCCGGCAGCGTCACTGTCATATATCAACCTTATAAATATAACGGAACGACGATCGATCTCGGAAAACTCGATTCCAAACACGGCATTCGAATCAACGGAAATCAAACAAATGCCCAGTTCGGATACGCACTCGCCGCTGGCGATGTCACGGGCGACGGACGCGCCGATCTCATCGTCTCCGCGCCCAATCGGCTCGTCTCGGGCCCTAATCCCGAAGGCGCCGTTTACGTCTTCGATTCCAATCTATTCCCAAAAGATTCCGGCGAGCAACCCGATAATGCGATTCAACTCACTGGAAATGGCGGGCGATTCGGCGAAAAGATATGGCTCGCCGATGTCAATGCCGACAAGCGCAAAGATATCGTCGTCGCGGCGCCTCAAGCCGGGGCACTACAGTCGGGAGCCATTTCGATCTGGCTCGGCGGACCCCATTTCGTCGAGTCGGTCGCGCAAAACTTGCGCCCCGATTTCGCGATCACGGGCGGCGATTTCATGGGATTTGGCGCCGGCGCGGCATTTGGCGACATCGACGGCGACGGAAAACCCGATGCCATCTTCAGACTCACCGCCGACCCCTATCAACGCCCCGCCACAGGCGCATACGCCGTCATGCGCGACATCCCATCGCTCGGGCAATCGACCGAATTGGGCGACAATTTCATGACCATTGCCGCACCAACTCTCGGCGGCGCTCTCGATCCAAAAATCCAATCGGTTAAATTGGGCGAAACCGAATACGACGTCTGGTTTTCGCCTCGAGGTATGCAAGGCCGTAGCCTCATTTGCCTCACGCGCACGGGGCGCGCCACCTCCGACACCATCGCTCTATCCGACGAAAACGCCTGCGATTACCGCATCATCGGCCCCCAAGATTACCCCATCGCCGACTTCGATTTCACACCAACCCCGACACTACGCCCACAAATCACCATCTCGGTGCCCTCCATGCCCGTCAAGCAGTCCAAAGGCTTCGTCGCCGCCATCCCCCTCCCCGACGAAATGCCAAAAACACTCGTCCTCAATCTCAACGAAAAAACGCTCAAATCCGAAGCGCAAACTTTCCTACTCTCCGGCGAATCCGACGCAAACCTCGGCGCAAAAATTCAATGGGCCGACCTCGACGGCGACGGCATCGACGACCTCATCATCGGCGCGCCAAAACGCATCGTCGACGCCGATACGAGCGGTTCCGTCTTCATCGTCAAAGGCACCGCAAGCCCAAAACACGGCTTCCGCGAACTCAAAGCAAAAGACGTCATCGCCTACGACGGATTCCTCAACGAACAAATCGGTTCCGACTGGCAAATCCTCGATTTCAACCTCGACGCCACCCCCGACCTCGCGCTCGTCTCGTCGAAATCGACCAACGCCTCGGGCGAATCCCACGCCGTCATCTACGTCCTATTCTCACCCGCCACGCGCGCGCCAAAACAATACAGCATCCGCGCACCCGAAATCGCCGCGCTGCAAATACAATCCGCACAAACGCAAACTGAATTCAAATTCATACGACAAACCGTCGACCTCGACGGCGACGCCGCACCCGACCTCCTCTTCCTCTCGCCAAACCACCGCATCGGCATTCAAAAACAAGGCATACTCTACGCCATCTACGCCTCAAAAGACCGCACCGGCGGCATATTCGACCTAGCCTCCGTCGCACCAAACTTCTCGCTCTCCGCCGGCCGAAACGAGCAAATCGACGACGTCCGCTTCACATCCATCGACGACAAACTCCAAATCATCGTCGCCTCCTCCGACTTCACCTCCGGCATCAACACCACCATACACGCGCTCCAACTCCCCACCGACGCCAGCTTCACCGGCGCATGGGCCGTCCCAGAACTCACCAAAACGACATGTGATGCTCGCATCCCAAAACGCGTCCAACTCGCCACAACACCCACGCCAACGCAACAACTCTGGTTCGCCTACCCCGACGACGGCAACATCATGACCCGTCAAGGCATCATCCAAAAAGTCCGCACCTGGAACGCCCCCAAAAAGCCACAAAACTCCCAAAATCCAACGAAATAACACCCGCCACTGTTGGCATTTGTGTCCTTTGTCGCCCTATCGCGCTCTGCGCGATACGGGCTTTTATCGCCCTATTTCGCCCCTTGGGCTCAATACGGGCTTTTATCGCCCTATTTCGCCCCATGGGCTCAATACGGGCTCATAGCTACGGCTATGTGCTCGCCGCTATTGGCGGCTTGCGCGCATACGCCTCCGCAGCTCCGCGCTTGCCCCGTTGGGGCAAGCCGCTACGCAAACGCCCAAAACGGCGATCAAGCTTCGACTTTGTGCGCAATGGCGAAATCGCGCAAAACTCGACGGTCTGCCCCAGCCGCAACGGGCACATTACCGCCCAAATCGGCAATATTGCCCACTTCCATCAGCGTCACTTTCAACCGTGAATCTTCGCTTGCCCCTACGGCATATTCCAAACGCTTGTCGTCGCTCTCCGACAAGCCATAATGCATGCGAATGACCTTCTCTTCAACCGGTTCGAGCAATTCATACGACGACGCCGAGCCCTTCTGCTGTTGAAGTTCCGTGCGCACCTGCGTCTTTTTTTGTAATTGTTTTTCCTTCACGAGATGTCTCCGAATTCAAAGGTATCGCGAACTTGCGATGCCAAACATCATACGGCATTTCGCATCGAATGCAAATATTCGGGGTGATTTCTCATCCACCTACACCAAGCCACCCTTCCGCGCGCTCCATCCCCCGCGCCATCATCAAACGCCCGCAATGCGGGCGTCGTTTCCCATCATCCCCCGCCCGCATTGCGGGCGTTGTTTCCCCTCTCGAAATATGTCACATCTGCCAGCGGCAGATGTCAATTCCCCCTCTCCAAATATACCACATCTGCCAGCGGCAGATGTCTACTCCCCATCTCCATTTATGGAGATGGGGGTGGCCGACAGGCCGGGGGTGAGGTCCACCCACGCCATCATCCCCCGCCAGCATTGCGGGCGTCTTTGTCTGATCGGTCAAAGCCTTA
>SFMP01000087.1 GCA_004554395.1 Myxococcales bacterium
AATTGCTAATTGCTAATTGCCCTATGCTATACAACATCATTACATCTAGTGACGAAAGCACCGTTGTTGCGGAATATACGCCAGAGAGCTCACGCTCTGACAGCTTTCAGAGCGAGGCGGCGCTTGAAAAGGAATTCATCCGGCTACTGACCATGCAAGGTTATGAGTACCTTGCCATCCATGATGAAAACAGTTTGATTTCCAACCTTCGGCGACAGTTAGAAGTGCTCAACGGCTATACATTTACCGACGGCGAGTGGAAGCGTTTCTTTACGGAGACGCTTGCCAAGGCCAACGATGGAATTGTTGAAAAGAGCCTAACCATCCAGACGGATCATGTCAAGGTGCTCCACAGGGATGACGGAACTTCTAAGAATATCCAGCTCATAGATAAAAAGAATATTCACAATAACCGCTTGCAGATCATCAATCAATACGAAGAATCCGAGGGCAAGCACGATACGCGCTACGATGTGACCATTTTGGTCAACGGTCTGCCGCTCGTCCATGTCGAGTTGAAACGCCGGGGCGTTGCGATTCGCGAAGCATTTAATCAGATCAAACGCTATCAGCGCGATAGCTTTTGGGCGGCGAGCGGCTTATATGAGTATGTGCAGATATTTATCATCTCCAATGGAACGCACACCAAGTATTATTCCAATACTACCCGAAACAGCCATATCAAAGAGATGGGCGAATCTGCAAGGCGGAAATCGAAGAAAACGAGCAACAGCTTTGAATTTACTTCGTTCTGGGCAGACGGCAACAACAAGGTGATTGCCGACCTTATCGATTTTACAAAAACATTCCTCGCCAAGCACACCATTTTGAATGTGCTGACCAAATATTGCGTTTTCACTACGGAAAGAATCCTGATGGTCATGCGTCCGTATCAGATTGCGGCGACCGAGCGCATATTGAACCGGATTGAAATATCGACCAACTACAAGAAGATGGGAACGCTCTATGCGGGCGGCTATATCTGGCACACGACGGGGAGCGGCAAGACGCTGACATCTTTCAAGACGGCGCAGCTTGCGTCTGCGCTCCCTTATATCGACAAGGTGCTTTTCGTCGTCGATAGGAAAGACCTCGACTATCAGACGATGAAAGAATACGACCGCTTTGAAAAAGGATCTGCCAACAGCAACGCATCTACGCGGATATTGCAGCGGCAACTCGAAGACAGAGATGAAAAAGGCGGCTATCACCAATATAAAATCATCATCACGACGATTCAAAAGTTAGACAACTTCGTGACCAAGAACAAGGGTCATGAAGTGTTCAACAAACATTGCGTCATCATCTTCGACGAGTGCCACCGCAGCCAATTCGGCGATATGCACGCCAAGATTGTCAAGGCGTTCAAGAAATATCACCTGTTCGGTTTTACGGGCACGCCGATTTTCGCCGCCAATGCAGGAAAAGGCAAGCACATGGAGCTACTGACCACGCCGCAGACATTTGGCGATCAACTCCATACTTATACGATTGTCGATGCCATCAATGACGGCAATGTGCTTCCGTTCCGCATCGACTATGTCAATACGGTCAAGGAAAAGGAAAACATCAAAGACAAGACGGTTTCGGCCATCGACGTCGAGCGGGCGATGGGTGCGCCAGAGCGTATCAGGGAAATCGTCAAATATACGCTGGAGCATTTCGATCAGAAGACAAAGCGCAACAGTTTCTATTCCTTGAAAGGCAAGCGCATGGCGGGCTTTAATGCCATGTTTGCCGTCAGCTCGATTCCCATGGCGATGAAGTATTACACGGAGTTCAAGAAGCAGATTGCCGAGAGCCACCGCCAGATTGCGATTGCCACGATTTTCAGCTACGCCGCAAACGAGGAAGACCCCGAAGACCTGCCTGCCGGACAGGCAGGTGTTTTGCAAGAAGAAGGCTTCGACACCGATGCCCTCGACCAAACATCTCGCGATTTTCTCGAAAGCGCTATCCAAGATTACAACGTTGCGTTCAACACGAACTTCGATACTTCGTCCGATAGTTTCCAAAACTACTACAAAGACTTGTCCAAGCGCGTGAAGGACCGGGAAGTCGATTTGTTGATCGTCGTAAATATGTTCCTCACGGGGTTCGATGCGACTACGCTCAATACATTGTGGGTCGACAAAAATTTGAAAATGCATGGGCTGATTCAAGCCTATTCCCGAACCAATCGCATTTTGAATTCAGTCAAGACCTACGGAAACATCGTCTGCTTCCGCGATTTGCAAAAGGCTACAGACGATGCAATCGCACTTTTTGGCGATAAGAATGCGAGCGGCATCGTCCTGCTCAAGAGTTTCAATGACTACTGGAACGGCTACGAAGATAACCACGGGAAATATCATCCGGGCTATGTTGACTCGCTCGGAAAGCTAGAAACGGAATTTCCTCTTGGCACTCAGATCGTCGGAGAACAGGCAGAGAAGGACTTTATCAAGCTGTTCGGCACAATTCTTAGCATGAGAAATATACTTTCGTCTTTTGACCAGTTTGCAGAAATGGACGCCATTGCCGCACGTGATTTACAAGATTATCAGAGCATCTATCTCGATCTCTACGACAAGTACCGCAAAAAAGGCGATGCAGAAAAGGAAGATATTACAGACGATATCGAATTCGAAATCGAGCTGATTAAGCAGGTAGAAATCAACATCGACTACATATTGATGCTGGTCGAAAAATATCACGATGGCAACTGCAAGGACAAAGAAATACTCGCTTCTATCCGCAAGGCGGTCGATGCGAGTATGCAACTGCGCAGTAAGAAAGAACTCATCGAAGCATTTATCAGTCAAGTCAATGTCAATACGCAGGTTATTGATGATTGGCGCAGATTTGTTCTGGAGCAAGAGGAAAACGACCTGACCGAAATCATCGCGACCGAAAAGCTCAAAAATGATGAAACGCGCAAATTCATTGCCAATGCGTTTCGCGATGGATCATTGAAAACGACGGGTACGGAGATCGATAAGCTCATGCCCCCGGTTTCGCGCTTTGGCGGTGGTGGCAGAGCGAAGAAAAAGCAAGGCGTTATCGAAAAGTTGAAAGCCTTTTTCGAGAAATACTTCGGGCTCGGAATTGCCGAATATAGCGCAGAAGAACAAGACGATAACCGCGGAATCTATAACGCATAGATCAAATGGCGTCGTGGTTGTTTGCGCGAAGTCAAAAGCCCGCGACGCGGGCGTCGTCGTTGTTTGCGCGAAGTCAAAAGCCCGCGACGCGGGCGTCGTGGTTGTTTGCGCAAAGTCAAAAGCCCGCCTCGGCGGGCGTGTCAATCCTTACGGATTGCGGATCTTATCGCGAAGGGCTTGTAGGGCATTTTGGGCCTGCAAGCGCTTAAACTCTTCCTCGAGTGGATCGTTTTGCCATGGATCGCCGATATCGTCGAGGCTAAAGGTGGCGTCGATATCGCTATTCGTTTGAGAATTGAAATTGCGAGCGGCGAGTCGCATGGCGCGTTTTTGTTCGTCGATCGATTGCTTTTGATTCATCAATGTCATTTCTTCGTTTTTGGCGGCGTTGAGCCGTTCGACGGCCGAAGCGATGAGATCGTCGCGAGCATTTTGTTTGGCCAAATCGAGCCTCAATTCCCATTGATTGACGGCATCGGAGGCGGCATCGAGGGCTTTATTGACCGATCGTTCGGCTTGGATGAGCTTGGTGTATTCGCGTTCGAGTTCTTTTTTTGACGAGAAAGAAAGCGATGGCGTGAGCATGTTGGGGCTCGTCACTTGTGGCGCAAGCGTCACCGTCGGTTGCATGATGGGGGCTTGTGGGGCTTGTGCGATGGGTTCGAATAGTTGCGACGGCGCGAGGATGTTTTGCGGATTTGCGCCGGGGGCGTTGACAGCGGGCGTTTGAGGCTGTGCAAATGGATTTTGGACGAGCGGCGACGTGCCGATGACTTCAAATCCGCAGCTGGCGACGTTGCGATCGGGTCGATTCGTAATCGCGTCTTTGGCGTCGAGAGCGGCTTCGATGGCGTCGGCGCAAAGCGGCACAGAAGCTCGCTGCGCAAGTGTTGCGGCCGCTCCGCGCATGAGATCGAGCGCTTGCGGAGTCGACAAGATCTGATTCGTCGCCGACGCAATGTTAAATATGCGATTGACGCAGCGAGCGGCTTCTTCGTGGACGAGGAAATCGGCGATTGGCGAGTGGATATTTTGCGCCGATATGACGGTAGGAATGCCCGCCGCCTCAAGAGCCGACAGGTCGTCGTCGACGGCGTTGGCAATGGCCAAGTCGGCCATGGCGAGGTAGTTGGCGAGTTTGTCGGATTTTCCGAACATTCGCGCGGGGATATTCGAACGCTGAGCGATCGACCTCAAGGCGTCGGCTTTTGCATTATCGCTTGCATGATAGAAGAATATTTGCAGATTCTTCGGTAAAAGGGAGATTTGTGTTAATAAAGTTTGCAACTCGCCCGTTCTAAATCCCGACGCCATGACGATGACGATGCGCCCGAGATTCGGGTTGATGTTGAATCGCGTGAGCGCATCTTGGTGCGAGAAATCGGGGATTTGGTCGTTGCTCACCGGGTAGCCACCTTCGAAGATGCGTTCCGATGGCCAAGCGACGGTTTCGAGATAGGGGCGGAATGCCGGATGCGGAACGACGATCGCATCGAGCTTCGACGGCAACCAATCTTCGCGAAGTCCCGTTTCGGCGATGAGGCCAATTCGCATCGCATCCCATTTCGCATCGTTGAGGCAACTTTGCGATGTCACGACGATCGCCGAATTATCATCGGTTGATTCGTTTGCTTTTGCATTTTGTTCGGTTTGATCGCCTTGTGGCCCAATCGTATCGAAACCGTTGGCATCGGTTTTGGGCGCGTCGCGATCGTCTGGTTTTTCGCTGCCCTTGACGTCGGTAGCTTTCGACACGAAAGAATCGATCGTATCTTTTAAGATTTGTACGCCAGTTTCGGCGATGCCTTTGAGGTTTGCCGCCGATCGCGTAATGTCGTCGATATTGGGGATGCGCGACGATGTCGATTTGGTCGTCACGCTGTGACCGCGCGACGAGAGCTCTTGGGCTAGCGCATGGATGCCGGGAGCCGATTCTTGATTTGCGTAACGCAATTCGATGTTAAACTTCTTCGATATAGACATGATTACTCCTCAATGATGTGTCAATAAAACGCCCACAAAGCTCGTGGCGCATTTTGCCAGCGATACAGAGACGTTGCAAGCGATGATTTATCTTTTCGGTTGGCGCGAAATCGAGTAAACGCACTAAACGGGTATGTCGTTTTTGGCATGTGGATTTTTGACGCTTGGCGCGATCGCGCCGGTGCAAATCGGGATATATCAAGGGATTCCATGGCAATGTTTCAACACGTATTTTTGGCAGCAGAACAGCTCAACATCGTCGATTTGATCAAAGATTCGACAGGCGCCGTCATGGCCGTCCTCGTCATCTTAGTCGCCATGAGCCTCGTCAGCTGGTACATCATCGCGATGAAGGCGGCATACTTGAGTAAAGCACGTCGGCAGTCCGATAAATTTCAAGAAGTTTTTTGGCATTCCAAGCGCCTCGATAACACCTATAAAGAAGCCGAACAGCTCGTGCGAAGCCCCGTCGCGCAAATGTTCCGCGCCGGCTATGTCGAGCTTACAAAGCTCAAAAAAGGCGAAAAAGAACGCGATAAAGACGCCGAAACAATGGAACTTTCGGGCATCGAAAACGTCGAACGCGCGCTACGACGCGCCTCACTCGCCGAGACGACTGAGCTCGAAAAAAACTTGTCTTTCCTCGCGACAACCGGTTCTACGGCGCCATTTATCGGGCTTTTCGGCACGGTTTGGGGCATCATGCACGCCTTTGTCAATTTGTCGGCTTCGACATCCGACATGGGAATCCAAACGGTTTCGGGGCCCATCGCCGAAGCCCTCATCGCAACTGCTATCGGGCTTTTGGCGGCTATTCCAAGCGTCATGGCTTACAACTTCTTTAACCAAAAGATCAAAGTCCTCCAAGCCGATATGGAGAGTTTCTCGAACGATTTTCTCAACATCGTCAAGCGGCATTTCTTCAAATGATCACGTCGCGATAATCGCTCGGTTCTCATCTATCTATGAGAAATGGCGTACTTGGTCATTGCGAGGATTCAAGGCGCAAGGCAACCGAGATTGGGGGCGCATCGTCGTCGGTAAATATCGGTCAACAGTCGTCGGTAAATATCGGTAAATATAAATATCGGTAAATAAAGGTATGGCAGCAGGAAAACTGAGTGAAATCAACGTGACGCCTCTCGTCGACGTCTTGCTCGTGCTACTCATCATATTCATGGTGACGACGGCAGCCGCCGAGCAACAAAGAGTCGAGCAAAAGAAGCAGACGAGTATTCAAGACAAGACCGAATCGCTCGTCGTGCTCAATCTGCCCGTCACGCCCGAAAACGACTACCTCGCCGATCCCGAGACGTCGAAACTCGTCGTCGTCATCGACAAATCGCTTCGCGTCTTCGTCGTTCGTGGGCTTTCGACGGCGGCAGGCCAAGATCCGATCGCCGACTGCTCGCGCGCGCGTAGCGCCGCCGATTATCCTGCTTGTTTCGACGTCATCGTCAAGACGCTCGGGCAAAATCAACGCATGCTCAAAGAAGGGCTCTATCTCGAAGCCGATGCCGATGCGCCGTATGGCTTCGTTTCGGGCGTGCTTGAGGCATTCCGTGGCATAGGGCTCGAAAGCGTCGATATCGTCACCGACCCAGGGTTTAAGGCGGTTTTGGAGTAGGCAAATGGGCTTTGAACGAGAACACAAACCGTCGATCGGCGAACGAAGTATGAGCACGGCTGTGACGGCAGTCGTCCATGGCATAATCTTCGCCGTCGTCGCCCTAAGTAGCAATTCTTCGCAGCCAGAAGTTCAAACAGCCGAAGAAACTTCTGTTTTCTGTCGATATATCGAATCGGGCAGGTTGTTCCAAACCGAAGTCCGCGCCAAAGATTGGCAAGACGCCGAAGAACGCATCTGCGGGGCTCAATATCGCGGCATCCGACTCGCTCCTCTGCTACACGAAGGCGCAAAACTCATCCTCGATGGCGACAATCACCCGCTCTTGCTGGCCCAACGCGAAAGCTGTTCGTGTTCGAGCGAAGAACGCGTCCCCATCTTGCAAGATATCGGCATCGTCGAAGCCCCACGACTCGGCGCAGAAACGCGCAAAACCGCCCTGCCGCGCATTATCAATACGCCCGAGCCTTCTAAAGCCAATACCGTGACGACGCAAAAGACGGCAAAAACGCCCGATAAAAAAGACAAAACGTCGAAAAAACCCAGCCTCGACGATCTACTCAATGCCGCTTCGAATTTCGACGATGCTCGCCCTACGAGCGACGTCGATCCAGGCGGTTCGCCCGACGGTTCTCGCCTTTCGAAATCGGCAACCGGAAAAGGCGATCCCTACCTCCAAAAGATCAAGGCAAAACTCGACAATACGATGAATGCCCCCGCCTCGATCCCCAAATCACAGCTCCAAAAGTTGTCGGCAAAGATTTGGATCAAAGTCGGCGATAACGGCACCGTTTGGGCTTGGGATTTCGTCAAAAAGAGCGGCAACGCCGCCTTCGACAAGATGATCGAAATGACGATTAAACAATATATGATGGGCGGAACGCTCAAATTTGCCACACCACCCGAACAATGGCGACTTCAAATGATCCCCATCAACGTCGATGGACGCGATATCTAGCCATTGGCGCGACTTTTGCCCGACGATAATCACTGGGCACTTTAGCCCCCCAAAAACGAGAGCACACGGAATCTATGGAACAAAAAATACGTAAAATTATTGCGTCACTCGAAGCGCAATTTACTGGCGACGAAGAACACGACCTCGGCGTGGTGAGCAAATACTTGGGCTCACTCGAACGCTCCGTCGAGACCGCCCAAATCGCCAAAGCCATCGGGCACTATTGCATCGATAAATTCCCCAATTCCGACATTGCGCGTTCCGCCAAAGCCGTCGAAGGATTATTCGACCAATTCCACACAAAAATCAGCAAAGCCCGCGAATGCCTCCACGACAAAAAATTCGAAGAAGCCGTCGCCATCTACCGCGAACTCATCGGCGGCACAAAAGTCGAACAAACCCCAAACGTCAAAAGATTCGCCTTTTCCAGCCCATTCGAAGAGATCATCTACCGCTACCACGGCGACGATGACATCAAAAAATGCGACATCGAACTCATCAGCCCGCTCCCATTTTTGCTCTACTACGAGCTCGGCTTCGCCCTTTTCGAACTCAAACGCTACGACGAAGCCAAAGAAGCCTACGAACAAGCCATCGAACTCAACCCCGTCGACCCACGCCCGCAATTTGAATTGATACAAATCGCCAAAGAACGCGGCGACAATACAACCGTTCGCGCCATCCTCGAAAAAATCTACAGCCGCCTCTACACGCGTGCGCAACTCGGGCGATTCTACCGCGAGCATTGCTATCTGGCCTGCCTCGAAGGGCAATTCGATTTGGCGGTCGCCCTCATCTACGCCAGCATCTCCTACGACGATACGCCCGTGGCACGCAACCAGCTCAACGCAATCGCCAAACACAAAGGCGTCGACCTATCGCGCCCCAACGCCACAGTCACCAAAGCCCGCCTCAGCGCCGCCAACATCCCCCTCGGGCCGTTCATGCCCCTCGTCAACATCGCCCTGGAAGCCGGCCGCCAAGCGCAATCGGTCTACCCCGCCATGGCCCGAATCTACTACAGCATCGCTTACGATCTCACGCAAGACGATCGCATCGCCAAATTGCTCGCTCGCCTCTAGCTTTTTTGGGCGCCGCTATTTCGCCCGCTGGGCTCAATACGCTCTGCGGCTACGGCTATTTCGCCCGTAGGGCTCAATACGCCTCCGCATTTTTTGCGCCGCTATTTCGCCCGCTGGGCTCAATACGCTCTGCGGCTACGGCTATTTCGCCCGTAGGGCTCAATACGCCTCCGCACCGTGCTATGTTCTCCCTGCCTAATAAACCTGACTATTCCCCCTCTCCATTTATGGAGAGGGGGCTAGGGGGTGAGGTCAAGCGGTAGCCCTAGCACAAGTGTCGATCAAGTCGCAGAACTCGGCGAAGGCGGCGCGAAAACATCGGTTAAAAACAATTCGAGGCCATTTTTTGCCGAAATCTTGGGCTCGAAATGGAGGTAGGCGCGTGCGCGATCGATATTTGCGAACGAGAAGGCGATATCGCCTGGGCGGGCGGGCAAAAATTCGGGTGGTTTTGGCGATTTCCCCGAACATTTTTCGTAGATTTCGGCCATATCGCGATGGAGATCGACGAGCGACGTTTGTGCGCCGCATCCGATGTTCAAGGCGAGGGCAAAATCGGCGGGTTGATTGGGCCAAGTGGCGTCGAGGGCTAGGAAATTGGCTCGCACGACGTTATCGATATAGCAATAATCGCGCGTTGCAGAACCGTCGCCAAATATGGTGCATGGGGCATCGTTCATCATGGCGTCGATCCAGCGGGGAATGACGGCGGCGTATGGCCCGTTTGGGTCTTGTCGTGGTCCAAATACGTTGAAATAGCGCAAGCCGATGATTTGCATGTGATAGGCGCGAGCCCACGATTGCGCATAGATTTCTTGCGCTCTTTTCGTCGATGCATAGGGCGAGAGCATTTCGCCTTCGCAACCTTCGGTCGATGGAATGTGCGTCGAAGACCCAAAAACGGCGCTCGAAGAGGCGTAGACGGTGCGTTTTATGCCGTTTTGTCGCGCCGCCTCGAGGACATTGAGGAATCCCGTCAGATTTGTCTCATGTGAGAGGAACGGGTCGTCGATGCTCCAGGGCACGGAGCCGATGGCGGCTTCGTGCAAGATGAAGTCGCAATCTTTCGATCGCGCGATCATCGCTTGTCGATCGCGGATATCTTCGCAAAAGAAGTCGAAACGCGCCGTCGAATCGTGGGCTTCGGAATATGCGGCGTCGATATTTTCGCGTTTCCCCGTCAAAAAGTTGTCGATCCCGACGACGTCGTGGCCCGATTTGAGTGCATGCGCGAGGAGGTGTGAACCGATAAAACCGGCGACGCCGGTGATGAATATTTTTGCCATAAAAAACGCTCTATTGCCTCGAGTTTCTGACTTCTTCGGCTTGCCGCCTGAGTTCGCTCAACGTTTTGAACGATTCTTCGATTTGTAGGTGTGCCGATTCGATGATTTCTGAAAAATCCATGTCGTCGTTTGCCTCGTATGTACACGCTTGGATGAGCATGTCGAGTTTATCGGCGAGGTGGGCGGTATGCGCCGCCAAGACGGTGCCGACATTGGAGGGGAAGATAGCGTGAAGGAGGGTATGAACAGTAGAAAATTCGACGACATCGTCGATATCGAGCATTTGACAATAGACGGGGAAGGCGTGTTTGATGGGGCAACGTTGGATTTCGAACAGATCGAGATAATCGACGATTTGTTGATAGGCAGCGCATTCGTTTGCACGTTTCGTCTCTTTGTCGATGTTATCGCGCGGCGTGGCATCGCCGGTGATGATTTCGGCCCAATCGTGGCAAAGACCGAAGAGGAAAGCGGCGCCTGCATAGTCGGAATCGGAGAGCAAATAGGCGATAATAGCCGTTTTGATCGAATGATCGGCGACGTTTTCGATGCGCGGCGATCGGCGCAAAAAAGCTTGGATCGTGGCATCTTTCGATCCTTTGGGAATATGGGGCATATCGATGACGTCGTCGGGGAGTTTGATTTCGTGACGTGGCTTAGGTGCGAGGTGATCGGGGAAGTCGATCCAGCCCGAACGCGTCACGCGATTGAGCATGAGCACTTTGAACAGGGGAATGATATCGGAACTGAGCCGGAATGCTTTGATGAATACGGCGGCATCTTCGATGATTTCGTCGCCCGTGAGGGCAATGCCACGTGCTTTGGCGAGCATGGCATCGAAAAAGCTCATCTTTGGCGGCGATTGATCGAACTCTTCGCAAACGGTCAATCGTTTTAGAAAATTCAACAATTCTGGCGAAAAGTTGTTGTTTTTATCGATACACGGTTCATATTGTGCATTTGATAGCTCATCGGTGAAGAATTTTCGAATGATGAGTGGAGCGAGCAGTGTAAACGAGACTCGTCGCGGATAGTAGATATAGCAGAATATGGCAAAGAGCCATGATTCGACGGGGAGTGTGGTGTAGGCATCGAGGAGTCGTTTGGGGAGTATCGATGCAAAATCGAGTGGGGTTCGATTGCCTTGTGTCGTTTGCACTTGAGATGTCATGAGTTTTGCTCCCGAAGAAAACGTCGATGAATGGCGGGCTAGCCCAAAGAGCAGCGCGTATTGCCGTCAGGCAATAGCGATGCCGCGAGGCGTATTGCCGATAGGCAATAGCTGAGCCCAAAGAAGAGAAAACACCGTTTTAAGCACCATTATATCGAAAATGCTTTAAGTGGAGAAACAGAAACGGTATCTTTGGTCGAAAGTGCAATTTTGGCAGACATTTGAGGAGGTGGCGATGGAAGTCGGGCAGACGGTTGGCGGCTTGAGTTGGGAAAAATTCGATGGTGCAGACGATTATGTGGAGGAAATTCGTCGTTCTTGTGGTGTGTCGGAATTTTTGGCGAAGTGTTTGGCGAGTCTCGAACCGCGTTTTGAGTCGATGGAGGAGGTTCGAGCGTTTTTGTCGCCGTCGATGTCGGATTATTTCGACCCGTATTTGATGAAGGGAATGGCGGAGGCGGTGGCGCGTTTGCGGCGGGCGATATCGGCGCATGAGCACATACGAATTGTGACGGATTACGATGCCGATGGGACGATGAGCATGCTCATTTTGAAGGCGATGCTGAAGATTTTGAAGCACGCGGAGCAGACGCATTACATTCCGAACCGGCAGGAACACTATGGATTTTCGCTGATGGCGGCGCAGAAGGCGGTCGAGGATGGGGTTGAGCTCATCGTGACGGCCGATATTGGTGTGAAAGACGAGGCGGCGATTGGCTATGCGCAGTCGCATGGCGTCGATGTGATCGTTCTCGACCACCATTTGCCCGACGGCGGTGGCGTGCCGCGCGCGGCGTATGTGGTCGTTTGCCCGCCACAGGAGGGGTGTACGTATCCGAATCCGCATTTGGCGGCTTGTGGAATTTCGTTGAAGCTGGCGCAGGCGATGTTGGCCGATAACAAGTATTATGCGCGGATCATCGCGAGCATGAGCAAGATGGCGGCGCTGGGGACGGTTGCCGATGTCGTGTCGTTGCGCAATATCGAGAATCGGGCGATAGTGGCGACGGGGTTGGCTGCGCTCAATGAGATGAAGGGCAATAATGCTGGGGTGAATGCGCTTTTGAACGCGTCGGGGGCCAGGCTTGGGGCGATTCGTTCGGAAGACGTGTCGTTCCGTTTGGCGCCGCTCATCAATGCAGCTGGGCGCATGGCGTCGGCGATGCACGTCATCGACCTCATCGAAGCTCCCAATGAAATCGTCGCGCAGCAACTCGCCGATAAATTGCGGATCATGAACGAAGAGCGCAAGGCGATTCAGGAAAAGATGGTCGAACGGGCGCGGGCGTATTTGGAGCCGCATTGTGCGAGGCCGTTTTTGTTCGTCGCCTTCCAAGCGTGCGATATGTGGCGCAATGGGGTTGCGGGGATCGTCGCCGGAAGGCTCAAAGAGTGTTTCAACAAGACGGTTGCCGTTGGGACGATTGAAAATGGCGAAATCGTGTGCAGTGTGCGGGCAATGCCGGGTGTGCATGCCGTCGAGGCGCTCGAGCGCAATGCCAGTCGGATTTTGCGCTGGGGTGGGCATGCAGCGGCGGCAGGGTTTTCGATTGAAGCTTCGCAATACGAGGCCGTTTGGGATGGCATGTGTGCGAGTATCGAGGAACAAATCGCGCGCGCGGGCGATGCTTTGCGCAATCAATACGTCGAAACGCTCGCGGTTGAAGATGTGACGAGTGAGCTATTTGGCGATTTGGAAAAGCTCGAACCTTGTGGCACGGGGAACAAGAGCCCCTTTGTTTGCATCAAAGACGTCGTACTCACCGATGTGAGAGAATGCAGGAATCGGAAGTTGCGAGCGACGGTGAAATGCCCAGAATTCGAGCTTACGGCTTGGATTGCCGAATCGCTCGTCTATGCGCGTGCGGCGATGGAGAATAAGCGCGTGACGCTCTTTGGAAAGATGAATCAGGGCTACTATAGAGGATACCCGCAATACTCGATAGAAGTAGTTGACATGTTGATTTGAGCATTTTTGCAGAAGATTTGATGAATGCCGAGCGCATGGCGTTTGTGTGGTGGTTGTTTGACTTGGTGGTGGATTGGATGGGGTTGCCAATTGTTTGGCGTGGCGGTATGTGTGCGCACGACAAGGTTACGTTGCCGAAATGAGCGGTGGCGTAGGAATTGTGCAACATGGTGAGAAGGTAGAATGAATGGATTAAAAGTCGCAGACGCATTGCGAGCGAATCTCAGACAAACGCGAATATTTATGAGTATGCCCTATATCGAGGGGATAACGCCGCGCTGTATGCGCGATGAACACGTGCGCGAGTGGGTCGATGGCGAAGGTTTTTTGCGTCGGGATGGCTATTTTGAAGTCGAAGATGCGGGATTGAGCCCGTTTGATCACGGGAATTTGTATGGCGATGCCGTATTTGAGGGGATTCGGATCGACAATCGTCGCGTTCTCTTGCTTCGAGAGCACATCGATCGATGGGTCAATTCGGCGGTTCGATTGGGGATAGAATTTCCGTATCGTCGCGAAGAATTGTGTGAAATCATCGTAGAATTGTGCCGTCGTTCGTTGGGAAGCGAAGGGCAGAGTGGGTATTTGCGCCCAGTTTTGACGCGTGGCATTGGAAATTTGGGTGTGAATCCGTGGAAATGCGTGGCGCCAACGGTTTATGTGATTTGTTCGGCGATAGCGTTGTATCCGAAGGAGAGCTATGAGCAGGGCATAGATGTGGCGATAGCTCGCGATATACGCCGCAACGATGCGCATCATCTCGATCCGAATATCAAGACGAATAACTATTTGAACAACGTATTTGCGCTATTGGAAACGCGGCACACGGGGGCTTATGAAACGCTCATGTTGACGCGCGAAGGCTATGTAGCCGAGGCGACAGCCGATAACATATTCGTTGCGTGTGAACGAGGCGGGCGTCGCGAGCTACGTTGCCCGGCGTCGCGGTATGCGCTCGTCGGATTGACGCGAGCATTGATATTGGCGGCTGGGCGTAGGCTTGGGTTCGACGTCGTCGAAGATGAAAAGATGTTGCCGACGGATTTCGTCGGTTTCGATCGGGAAGTATTCATTACGGGAACGGCTTGTGGTCTCATGCCCGTGCGTCGCATCGATGGTATCGAAACGGCGGATCATGGGCATCGCCCGTTGCTCGATATGTTGCGCAAAGAAATGGCGCGTTTGAGCACAGAGCCCGGATTTGCCATCGATATCGATAGCGATGAGGTGGTTTTGCGCCAATATATGGCCGAAACGACGCCGCTCTAGGCGTGCTATTGGCGTGGGGCGGGGGGATGACGTGAAAAGATCACTCAAAACTTGCACAAGAGAGGGGATTTATTCTATTTGGTCAAGGGGTATATCGTCGTGACGGTGTAAGCCTTGAGAGAAGACGTCGGAAATGGAGGCGGGTGTGGCGTTTGTAGAGGGTCAAAATGCGAGTGGGGAAGAGAGACGAAGGCGCACGCTCGACGATCTCGAGGGGGAATGCCTCTCGGGTAGCTACGAGATCATTCGTCGCATTGGCAAAGGCGGGATGGGCGTCGTCTACTTGGCCAAGCAAACGAAATTGGGACGCGACGTTTGCGTCAAAGTTCTCAATTCCGATTTGATCGACAACGAAGATGCGGTTGGGCGTTTCCAGCGCGAAGCGCGCGGCTTGAGCATCTTGCATCACCCGAATATCGTCACGATATTCGATTACGGTCGCGATGGCGATTTGGCGTATATCGTCATGGAATACGCCCAAGGCATTACGCTCGGAAAGTACATCAAACAAAACGGTGCCATGTCGCTCGAGACGTTTTTGCCGATAGCGGTTCAAATACTCAAGGGGATTGGAGAGGCGCATAAACTCGGGCTCATTCACCGCGATATAAAGCCCGCCAATATCATGCTCTGCGAGCTCGAGGGCGAAAAAAACTTCGTGAAGATCCTCGATTTTGGGCTCGCCAAGCTCGCCAAAGGCGACGACGACGTGACGAAAGAACATCAGCTCGTCGGGAGTGCGTCGTATATGTCGCCCGAGCAAATTCTCACGGGCGTATCGGATACGCGCACCGACGTCTATGCCCTCGGGGTCATGTTTTATCTCATGCTCGCCGGGCGCAAGCCATTTGTCGGGCCTAACGATAACGTCATTCTCTACAAACACGTCAACGAGGCGGCGGCACCGCTCAAGACGGTTGTCGAAGAGAGCCAAAACGTGCCCGAAGCGCTGTGCGAAGTCATCGATCAGTGCTTGGTCAAAGATCCGGCAAAGCGCCCTGCCAATGCCATCGATTTGCTCCATGCCATATCGTATGCGCTCGATGCACCACAACTTCGGGCGGGTTATAGCTCGATGAGCCTTGGGCGCATCGACTTGCAGAAGCTATCGGAAGAGGCCGAAACGCACATGTTGCCGCCGGTGGCGTCGATCCCGCAATTGAGTGCCGTCGGCAGGGATACGGCGAGCCCGAGCGTGGCCAAGGCGGCGCAATCGGTCTCGGGCGATGTTTCGTGTCCGAGTGGCGATGTGAGCGTGAGTGCGCCGACGGCGACGCAACAGCAGAGTTATCCCAATGGGCAATCGGTGGCGCCACAGATTGCCATTCAAGCCAATGGCGAATTGAGTTCGGTGACGAGTTCTTCGGGGATTTCTTTCGTTCAACCCAATGGGGTCGTGAGCACGATTCCCGTTCAAATCGTCGCGACACAAGCGACGCGCGATCGGAAGTTCTTGATAGTTAGCGTTTGCCTCGTCGCCGCCATATTGGCGGCTAGCCTCGTCTTCATCTTGCCGTCGCAGCAGAACGCTACCCCAACGATGCCACAGATTCAAAATGACGAATTGAGCGAGATGTTTGGCGCGATCGACAATTACTTGGCGGATCGCAGGATAACCGAAGCCGAGGGCCTTTTGGGAATCATTCAAACGCGCCCCGACGTTCACGATGTCGAAACTTCGAAGCGAATCGTCGAATATCGAGCCAAGATCGACAATGCAAAAGTCATCTTACAAGCGACGAGCGAGATCGAAAACAACGACATCGATAAAGCGCAGGAATTGTTCCGAAGCGTGTTAGATAAAGATCCGCAAAATGCCGATGCCAAAGCGGGTTTGGCGGCAGTCGCCCAAAAACGCGCCGAACAGGGCAAGATCGTATTCAATTACGATGGCAATCTCAACGACCTCGATTTGTATATCGACGACGTTTATCAGGGGCATCCCGATCCAGAAATGAGTCTGTCGGCGGGGATTTATTCACTTCGCATCGAACGGGAAGGCTACGAAACTTGGACGAAAAAAGTTCAACTCAGCAAGTCGGATTCGCTTTCGCTCGACGTCGAACTCGGCAAAAAGGCTGCGGCAAAACCGGCGAAAAAATCGGGATCCGATGGCGATGGTTTGATCGCCCCGTCGAAGAAACAAAAATCGGGTAAACGCCAACAAGGTTTGCTGGGAATTTAGGGCAGATTGCGGCGTCTAAATGGCAGGGAAATTGAGATGAAGCGCACGATATTCATAGTTTTGTGTTGTTTAGCGGTAGTTTTTTCGGCGGGGTGTAGCCGGAGTTATTCGAAAGATTTACTCGGATCGTATGAAGAGCTCGAGCGCATCATGTCGGTTTATTCTGCGCAACCCGATAAACTGATGCCCGCACTCGACGATTATATTGCTCGGAATCGAGAAGTTTGGTGTCGCGTCGTCGAGGCCGAAGGTCGCGTCGATTCCGATACGATCGATCGCGATTATACGATGAACGAAAAGCAAATCGTCGAAATTTTGAAGAAGATCTTAAATCTCGACCTCGTCATACAAGACAACTTGCGCGACGATCCCGAGGCTTTGCGAGCTTATATGCAACGCGTTGCCAATATCGGGTGCTAGTCGGGAATAACGTAGAATAAAAAAGCGTTGCATGAAATCGGGCAAACGTGCTCTTTAATTTCTTTCGATCGCGTCGTGCGCCAGTGTGGCGCATGTGCGGAGGCGCGATGTATTCTTTCGACGACGTGCACGGCGCATTATCGACGTGTGCAGACAGGAGTTTTCATGCACCTTAAAAGATTTTTACCCGTTATCATCGTCTCGTTTTTCTTTGGTTGCGCTAGTGCCCCCGTGCAGACGCAGTCTGCGACATCGGATGTAGCCCAGAGTAGTGCCGAAGCGCAACCCGAACAGGAGCTTACATTGGATTCGTCAAACCCCTTTGCTCACGACAATACGTTGCCTTATCAGGCGCCTGAGTACGATAAAATTCGAACAGAACACTTCGTTCCTGCATTGAAATTTGCGATGGCAGAGCAGAAGAAAGAAATCGATGCGATTGCCAATCAGACCGAGGCGCCGACTTTCGAAAATACGCTCGTCGCCATGCAAAAGACGGGTCAACGCTTTATGCGCGTGGCGTATGTCTTCGATAACATGACCAATGCCTACACGAACGACGAACTCAAGAAAGCCGAAGAAGAAATGGCGCCGCTCTTTTCGGCACATAACGACGAAATCTATCTCAACGACAAATTGTTTGCTCGCATCGATGCGCTCTATAACGATCGCGCCAACCTCGGGCTCGATTCGGAATCGATGCGATTGTTGGAATTGACGCACGAAGACTTTTTGCGCGCTGGCGCGAAGCTATCGGCGGCCGATAAAGAAAAGATCAAGCAAATGAATGCCGAGATTTCTTCGATTTCGACGAAATTTGGCCAAAATATCTTGAGCGAGATGAATTCATCGGCGGTTTTAGTCGACACGCGCGAAGAATTGGCGGGTTTGAGCGATGCAGAAATCGCGGCGGCAGCCGATGCTGCAAAAGCTCGTGGAAACGAAGGCAAATACCTCATCGTCCTTCGCAATACATCGGTTCAACCGATACTCGCTTCGCTCGAAAACCGCGCACTTCGCGAAAGAGTACACAAAGCATCGTTGCAACGCGGCATGCGTGGAAACGAAGCCGATAACCGCGATCTCGTCGCTCGCGTGCTCAAACTCAAGGCGGAGCGAGCCAAGATGCTCGGCTATTCGTCGCACGCCGCCTACAAAGTCGAAGATCAATGCGCAAAGACGGTCGACGCCGTCAACGCCATGCTCGGATCGATGGTCGATGCGGCGCGCGCCAGCCTCGAACGCGAAGCCGCCGAACTCCAAGCCGTTATCGATGCACAAAAAGGTGGATTTAAGCTCGAAGCATGGGATTGGCCCTATTATGCAGAGCAATTGCGCAAGCAAAAATATGCCATCGACGAAAACCAGCTCAAGCCCTATTTCGAGCTCAATACGGTTATCGAGAAGGGCGTGTTCTATGCCGCCGGGAAGCTCTACGGCTTGAAATTCGTCGAACGCAAAGATTTGCCCGTTTACGATCCCGATGTCAGGGTTTGGGAAGTCTTCGACGAAGATGGCACGGCAGTTGGCTTGTTCTATGGCGATTACTATGCTCGCGATAACAAACGCGGTGGCGCATGGATGAGCGAATACGTTCAGCAATCGAAATTGTTGGGCACCAAACCGGTCATCTTGAACCAGCTCAACGTGACGAAGCCCGCCTCGGGCCCGACGCTTTTGACGACCGACGAAGTGACGACGTTGTTCCACGAATTTGGTCACGCGCTCCACGGCCTTTTGTCGAATGTGACGTATCCGGAGTTTAGCGGCACGAACGTGCCGCGCGATTTCGTCGAATTCCCGTCGCAGTTTAACGAAGTCTGGGCATTTTGGCCCGAAGTGCTCGACAATTATGCCATTCACTACGAAACGGGCGAGAAGATCCCCGCCGAGCTCGTCCAGAAGCTCAAAGATTCCGAGAAATTCAATCAAGGCTATGCGACGGTCGAGTATTTGGGTGCCGCGATGCTCGATCAAGCTTGGTATCAGTTTGATTTGGAACATTTGCCCGTGATTACGCGTGACGGCTTCGAAGCGCTCGAACACCAGCTCTTGGCTGGCGTCAAACTCGATATCCCCACGACGCCGCCGCGCTATCGCACGACGTACTTCAATCACATCTTTGCCAATAGCTACGATGCGGGATATTATGCCTATATTTGGTCCGAAGTCCTCGATGCCGATGCCGTGCAGTGGTTCAAAGAGCACGGACTATCGCGCGAAACAGGCCAGAAATTACGCGATAACGTCTTGTCGCGCGGCAATTCCGTCGACCCGATGACGCAGTACAAGAGTTTTGCCGATCGCGAACCGTCGAGCGATTACTTGCTCATTCGCCGAGGACTCAAATCTGAATAAAGGATTGTAGCATGAGTGGTTTCATTTTCGACAAATTGTTCACTGAAATCAAAGAACAAAGCGGTATCGATTTGACGTCGACGACGGCGGCGAAGACCGATGCGCAAGAAGACGTCGATCAGGCGTGCTTCTATATGGGCGTCGATAACGTCGAAGCAAAAGTCACTTGCGATGTGCTCAACGTTCGCGAAACGCCGTCGGTCGAAAAACCGCGCATTGGTCAGCTGCACCGAGGTGCAACGATTTGCGTTACGGGCGTTTGCGACGATTGGCTTAGCATCAATTTGCAGGGCAAGACGTGCTATGTCTGCGGCAAATACACCGATTTCGATGCGCCCGTGGCGACGGTCACGGCGTCGGCTCTCAACGTGCGCAAAGGTCCTTCGGTCGATTCCGATAAAATTGGTTCTCTTCCCAATGGGACAGAAGTCAAAATCATCGGCAAGACGGGGAGCTGGGTTAAAGTGCTCCACGGCAAACAATTTGGCTATGTGAGCGCCGATTACTTGAAGTTCGCATAATCCGATCGAACGAGAGCGCTTGCGCTTCGAGCCCCTATATCGAAAGATATAGGGGTTTTTTTTGTGGCAAGAGACGAAAAAAAACTGTCTTGCGTTTTTTTTTTGAAATGTTCGGGGGATTTGGTAAGATCGCCACAACATCATCACAGATGATCAAATATCGATATCGTTGTTTGGTCTTTTTTACTACCAACATGGAGCGCATAATGAATCGGAAACACGTATTCTATTGGTGTATAGTAGGCAGTTTAACGTTGATGTTCTGTGGTTGCGGCGATGATTCGAGCAAAGATGGCGACGCGAGAGTGCCCGAGAACACGGCAGAGCGTTGCCAAGATGGGATCGACAACGATGGCAATGGCCGCGTCGACTGCAAAGACGATGGATGCAAGGCGTTTGCCTTTTGCCAAGAAGCCGAAGAGGGCAAAGAAAATACGCTCGTCGCTTGCCAAGATGGCAACGACAACGACGGCGATGGCTTGGCCGACTGCGACGACTCCGATTGCCAAGTCTTCGCCATTTGCCAAAAGAAGAAGGCAGAGAACACGGAAGAACTTTGCAAAGATGGCCTCGATAACGATGGCAATGGCCTTGTCGACTGCAAAGACGATGGATGCAAATCGTTTGCCTTTTGTCAAGAAGCCGAAGCAGGCAAAGAAGATACACTCGTCGCTTGCCAAGATGGCAACGACAACGACGGCAATGGCTTAGCCGACTGCGACGACCCCAATTGTGCCGCGTTTGACCACTGCAAGCCCAAAGAAAATACCGAAGACCTTTGCCAAGACGGCCTCGACAACGACGGCGATGGATTGATCGATTGTGCCGACTCCGATTGTGTAGCGTTTGACCATTGCAAGCCCAAAGAAAATACCGAAGCGCTTTGTAGCGACGAGGTCGACAACGATGGCGATGACTTCGTCGACTGCAACGATCCCGATTGCTTGGTCTTCGAACATTGTGCGGCGTATCGCATCGCAGAAAATTCGGCAGAATTGTGTAGCGATGGAATCGACAACGATGCCGATGGCGTCAAAGATTGCGATTCGATCAGTTGCAAGCACTTCGACGTATGTATGGGTGGGGGCAAAGTCGGCGAAGATACGCTTGAACTATGTAGCGATGGCCTCGACAACGACGGCGATGGCTTGGTCGATTGCGCCGACGTCGAATGCAAAGGATTCCAACATTGTTTGGGCCAAAAAGCCGACGACGTGACAAAGGAAATGTGTAGCGACAAGGACGACAACGATGGCGATGGCTTGATCGATTGTGCCGATCCCGATTGCCAACAGTTCACCGACATCTGCAGTGATGAATGCCCCGACGATCCCTATAAATACGCGCCCGATAAATGCGGTTGTGGAGAGACATGGGTTGTCGATAGCAGGTTAGAAAACGGCGGAGGTTGCTTTATCAACATATCAACGCCCGAAGAGTTTATGCAAATTCAGAAAAAGGCCAAAGCGGGCGATACGGGTGTTTTGGAGACGAATTATATCTTGAAGCGATCGATCGATTTTGGCGAAACGTCGGATTACGAACCCCTTTCGGGATTTGGAGGAATATTCGAGGGCAATGGCAAGCGAATATCGGGCGTGTTCAATTTCGACATGAATAATATTACTTGGAATCACAACATTGGCTTATTCGATAGACCTCAAGAGAGCAATAGCGACGAGGAAACGGTGACGTTGCGCAATTTGGTCGTCGGTATAACGGTGAATGTCGTCAATGCCAAAGCGCGTAGAGCCTATGGAACGTTAATCGGCAAAACGCGAGGTGGAATGGCAATAGAGAATATCTCAGGGATATCGAAATTATACGTCAAGTTGAAGGATAGTGTCGACGTTGGTTTGGGGCAGACGATTAATCTGCGCGCAGGCGGACTCGTCGGCGATTTCGCTGGTGGTGATTTTATAAGAAATGTATATTTACATGGTAGTAATACATCCGTCGAGTTCAAAGTAAAACAGGAATTAAGAAATGATAAGTTATACTATTTTGATAAGAATGGTAAGATAATTAATGTCGGTGGTGTCGCGGGCAGTATTAGCAGGCCACAAGTGATGGAAAATGTCCATGCTAATACGAATGTGACGTTATTAGCAGATGTCGAGTTCTGGAGTTATTCACTGTTTGTTAGTTATCCAACGGTGGAAATAAGTATCGATCCGCTTATTTACCGAGTTGGTGGTATTGCTGGATATGCATCGAAGATAAAAGACGCACATAGTACGGGCACGATTAAAGCCAATACAAAAACGCAGATACATCGAAAAGAGAATAACGACTATTTAGTGATTCGACGTAGTAATACATATGTGGGTGGTATTGCTGGCGATGGTTCGAGTGTTTCGGATTCGAGTTTCAAAGGCGATATTGTCGTCGCAGCCGACGATGAGTCTTCAGAGCAAAAAAAATGGGACGACGAAAAGGCGGATGGCAAAGCGTGTGTCGGTGGGGGCATCGGTATTAGTCGTTTCAATGCAATAGATAGTCCCCAAAGCGGTATTTATGTCGATGGTTCGATATCGATAGAGCCAAGATGCGAGTCTTTGAGTTCCAAATTGGCCTATGTGGATTATAATGTAGAACGATACAGGCCCGCGGTAAATTATGCCGGTGGTATCGTCGGGTGTTATGACACGATATCTGATTCTTATATCATCAATTCGTATGCCAACGTCGCATTCACTATCGAGAAAGGTGCTTGTAGTAAAAATACGATTTATTGGGGTGGGATCTCATCGATAAATCCACCATTCGAATATGATAAAAAGGATATCAATCGATATATCGTCAATAACCATGCCTATACGACATATAACTTCCCGTCATGGGGGCAGTACGAAAACGTCGTCTTGGGCGGCGTGACGAATACCGATCAAGGTGGTAAGATCGTCAATAACTTCGTTTCGGGCAAATTCACGGGCGATGAAAAGCACGAAAACATGGCTTACTATAAATCAAAGCTCTTCGCGACACGCGGCAAATACCTCTACGAAACGTATTGGAATGCAGACATCTATGGCGATGGAGCAAAGAGCTCGGGAAGTCAGATCCCCGATGCATCGGCAAAGCCGTTTACGTTCAATGTTGCCAAGCTCCCAGTTACGTCGAATGGCGAGTCGATTCACGGGCTCTTGAGTAGCAACTCGGGGCACGATGGAGGCGTCTTGTCGGCAAATATTCCGAAATATAGCAACGACAAGAATATTTACGTCAATTGGAAGGCGATTGTCGACAAGGACGGGAACAAAGTTCCCGTCCCAATGTCGACGACTTCGAATTACTAAATGGAGTTGGGGGCGCCCGCCTGCCGGCGGGCGTTTTTGCGTATGGTGTTGGCCCAGCCTAGCTGGCGGGCGTTTTTGCATATATGGAATTCAAAAAAAGTCTTGATTTTTTGAATTTACTGTGCCATACACCGCGACGATTGGCGCGATAGGCACGCGGTTGTGCCTCATTTTGGGCGTCGGTCGCAATACAGATTTTTGAGATAGGCGTAAGTTTAGACGGTATGTGGCGTATCTGGGCGTAAAGATTCGGTTCGAACAATAAAATTCACGAAGTCGTGAGTTTTGTCGTGCTGATCTTTGCGCCCTTATACGCCATTCGTGTAACTGCGCCTTTTTTTTGTTTTTGCATGCCCAGAAGGAGAAAGAAGCATGTCGAACTATGAGACGATCCCTTATAAAACGTACCTCGACGAATCAGAGATGCCGAAATTCTGGTACAATGTACGCGCCGATATGAAGAAGAAGCCAGCGCCGCTCTTGAATCCTGCGACGGGCAAGCCGATGACGGCTCAAGAACTCGAAGGCGTGTTCTGCAAGGAACTCGTCGCTCAAGAACTCGACGACGAAACGCAGCTCATTCCGATCCCCGAAGAGATTCGCGATTTCTATAAGATGTATCGGCCTTCGCCTCTCGTGCGAGCCTATTGCCTCGAAAAGCAACTCGGCACGCCTGCGCACATCTATTACAAATTCGAGGGAAACAATACATCGGGTTCGCACAAGCTCAATTCGGCGATTGCGCAGGCGTATTATGCCAAACACCAAGGTCTCAAAGGCGTGACGACCGAAACGGGCGCTGGTCAATGGGGCACGGCGTTGTCGATGGCATGCGCCTATCTCGGGCTCGATTGCATCGTCTTCATGGTCAAAGTGAGCTATGAACAAAAGCCGTTCCGTCGCGAAGTCATGCGCACCTATGGTGCGCGCGTGACGCCATCGCCGTCGAATACGACCGAAATTGGACGAAAGATTTTGGCCGATTTCCCCGAAACGGATGGGAG
The DNA here is from genome assembly GCA_004554395.1 of Myxococcales bacterium. Lineage (GTDB taxonomy): Bacteria > Myxococcota_A > Bradymonadia > UBA4248 > UBA4248 > UBA4248. The sequence continues at coordinate 24,276 of SFMP01000087.1, forward strand.
TCTCGGGTGTGCCATCTCCGAAGCCGTCGAGTACGCCGTTGGGCATCCTGGTTATCGCTATGTTTTGGGATCGGTGCTCAATCAAGTCCTCTTGCACCAATCGGTTATCGGGCTCGAGACGAAGACGGCGCTCGATAAATTGGGCGTCAAAGCCGACATCGTCATCGGTTGCGCCGGTGGCGGATCGAATTTGGGTGGGCTCATTTCGCCGTTTATGGGCGAAAAGTTACGCGGCGAAGCCGATTACGAATTTATCGCCGTCGAGCCCGCGAGCTGCCCGAGCTTCACGCGCGGCAAATTCGCCTACGACTTCTGCGATACGGGTTGCATCTGCCCACTCGCCAAAATGTACACACTCGGATCGCGCTTTATGCCAAGCCCAATTCACGCCGGTGGCTTGCGCTATCACGGCATGAGCCCCGTCCTTTCGGAGCTCTACGACCAAAAGATGATGCGTGCGATAACGGTGTGTCAGACAGACGTTTTCAAAGCAGCCGAATATTTCGCCCGCGTCGAGGGCATTTTGCCCGCTCCCGAAAGCGCTCATGCCATCAAAGCCGCCATCGACGAAGCGCTCAAATGCAAGGAAACGGGGGCTCAGAAGAACATCGTCTTCGGGCTCACGGGCACAGGTTATTTCGATATGGTCGCTTATGGCAAATACAACGACGGCAATATGGTCGATTATTTGCCCTCCGATGAAGATATTGCAAAGGCCTTGGCGCAGTTGCCGAAAGTATAATTGTAAAATAAATGATGTTTTGATACGATGGGGCACAATGGTCATTGAGTAGAGGTGAGTATTATGCCCCTGATCATCGTTCGAAACGACATTACGAAAATGAGCGTTGACGCCATCGTCAACGCGGCCAATCAATCCCTGCTGGGCGGAGGCGGCGTAGATGGTTGCATACACCGCGTGGCGGGGCTGGAGCTACTACGCGAGTGTCAAGCACTCGGCGGTTGCCAAACTGGCGACGCCAAGATAACGGGCGCGTACCGTCTGCCGTGCAAATATGTGATTCACACCGTCGGCCCTATATGGAACGGCGGTCAATGTGGCGAGCGCGAAAAGCTCGCCTCGTGCTATCGAACTAGCCTTGCGCTGGCAAAGGCGAATGGCTGTGAAACTGTAGCTTTTCCGCTGATCTCCTCGGGCATTTACGGCTACCCCAAAGATCAAGCGCTCCGAGTCGCCGTAGACACCATTAGTGAGTTTCTCGCAGAAAACGATATGACGGTGTATCTCGTCATTTTCTGCCGCGCGGCTTTTGAGATTGGCAATGAGCTCTTCGCAGACATTGCCGCCTATATCGACGACCACTATGTCGATGAGCACACCGACCTATGCCGTGAGCAGATGCGTCGGATTGACATTTTTGAGAACCACAAATTGTCCGCCTACGCTGACGCGCTCAAGGCGGCAAGCGGATTAGACGAAATTCTCTCGCACTTGGATGCCGGGTTTTCGGAAACGCTACTCAAGCTCATCGATCGCAGCGGTAAAAAAGATGCTGAGATCTACAAAAAGGCCAATGTGGATCGCAAGCTCTTTTCCAAGATCCGCAACAACCCAGACTACAAGCCATCAAAATCCACGGCGCTGGCTTTTGCCATCGCACTGGAATTGAGCTTGTCCGAGGCGCGCGATCTCATCGCCCGCGCGGGCTACGCCCTGAGTCCCTGTAGCAAGTTCGACGTCATCGTCGAGTATTTCATCATTCGCGGCGACTATGATATTTTTAAGATCAATGAGGCGTTGTTTGCCTTCGATCAGAGTTTGTTGGGGGCGTCATTACAATAAATATTCAGACCGTCGCGGAATCAAAAAAAATAAAAAAAGATAAATGTCGCCTCGCAGGCGACCTTTCCATCCATCGTAGGCGCTACGATATGCGCGTCATCAAACGAAGGAGGGTTTGGTTGCCATGTCGGCGACCAAAACGCTCCTTCGGATGCGCTGCGATTTGAGCGCAATCAAACGAAGGAGACTCTTATGAAGACGGAATTGGTATTTATTTTGGATCGTAGCGGCTCTATGTCGGGACTAGAGGCGGATACTATCGGCGGATTCAACTCCATGATCGAGCGGCAGAAGAAGGAAGCTGGCGAGGCACTCGTTTCGACGGTAGTTTTTAGCGACGACAGCACGGTCATTCACGATCGTTTGCCGATTGGCGAAGTTCCGCCCTTGACGGACAAGGAATACTTCACTATGGGTTGCACGGCGTTGCTAGACGCCGTAGGCGGAGCTATCCGCCATATCGGCAACATCCACAAGTATGCTCGCCCCGAAGACGTGCCAGACAAGACGATGTTCGTCATCACCACCGATGGCCATGAAAATGCCAGCCGCCGTTATGACTATGACGCAGTGCGCAACATGATCGAACGGCAGAAGAAGAGATTCGGTTGGGAGTTTTTGTTCCTCGGTGCAAACATCGACGCGACGCAGGAAGCTGCGCGCTTCGGCATCGATGCAGACCGCGCAGTCAATTACAAGTGCGACGAAGCTGGCACCTTGCTGAACTACCGTGTCATCGGCGAGGCGGTCTGTAGCGTCCGCGCCGATCGGCCGCTCAGTGCCGACTGGAAGCGCCGAATCGATGAGGACGTGCAGAAGAGAGGAAGGTAAACTTGCAGATTTCATAAAAGAAACGCCCCAAGAGGGGGCGTTTTGTCTTTTTTATAAATGCCCGTTTTGTTGGACGGGGATTCTATATGCAGAAAAGGCTACCGATAACAATGAATTGCATCGGTAGCCCATGATTCATGGGAAATAGACCGCCTATGTTTTAGAGTTCTTGATCTTTTCTGTTTTTCTCAAGACGTTTTTTCGTTTTGAGGTCTTTAATGGAACGATGTTGAGCCAAGTAAGCTGCATCTTTGCCAAATGTGACGACAGAATCTTTTGCATGAATCATTTCTTCTTTTGCGGCACTTCCAGCAGCTTTAGATCCACCTGCAGCACCTTGTAAAAAGTCGAACGTAGAATCTTTGAGATTTTGCAAAGACGAATCGCTCTTCGGTTTCAAGGCAGGCGGTATCTCGGTTGGTTTGCCTTCCATCTTGTTTTTCGCCTCGCGTTTAAGTGCGTGCTGCTCTTCTTTGTTGAGAGGTTGACCATTATTCTTTTTCTCTTCTGCCGACTGCAATGCTGTGATGTGAAGAAGTTGTTTTTCGGCATCTGTGAGCTTGGCCCCTTCGTCGTATGCCTTTGCACTGCCTTGAGCCGCTTGTTTTTTGAGCACTTCTTTGCGAGATTGTTCTGGGTTTTCAAGAAGTTTGGCCAGTTCCTTCTTGTCTTCGCGCTCTTTGTGATACTTGTCGGCAGCTTGTGTTGATTTGAGATTCTCAATATTGATGCCGAGATTGCCATCTTTTTTGCCTTGCAAAGCGCCAGTTAGACCAGTGAAATCGAAACGGCTTTCTTCTTTTGCCTCTTTCATGGCACTGATCTTGTCGGATTGTTTGGCCCCCCAACTACCGAGAGCCGCAGTTCTGCTACCGCTTCGGGCTTGTTTGTCGCGCGTTTTGGCGACTTCTTTACTCTTAGCCTCGTCTTGTTTTTTCTTGCGTGCCTTATTCTTCTGAACAGAGTCGAATGTTGGCAATTTAAATTTACTAAGATATTTATCAAGCCCAGTTTTGACACGCGTACTAAACTTAGAAATGACGCCTTTGACTTTCGCTCCGATGTTGATTCCGATAACGCGTAGCAGGATCTCAATGGCGAGCGGAATGGCTTGGCAGATAGCGGCTTCGACGGCATTGGCTGCAGCGCCAGCATTGCCGTTGCCTGCTTCAACGAGGACGTTTAACAGAGCCGAACCGAGGCCAGCAATGGCATCGAATTGCGAACGGAAGAATTGAACTGTATCCCAAACGGCTTTAATTGCGGCGATAATGCCACCGACTGGATTTGCCATTGTGGCAAGCTTGGCGATGGCTTTACCGATGAGCGGGGGCACGAGTGACGAGAAGAGGGCCGATAGAATCTCGCCTTTGAGTCCGCCAAGACCGTCTTTGATGAGATCGGCAATGACGGGCAATCCACCAGCCATGATCATATCGATCGTATTTTTGAGCTTGATGGCTTCGGGTGGATCTTTGATTTCTTCGACTTTTTCGCCTGGTTCGGCTTGTGCTTTTGCTTCTTCTTCTGCAGCCTTCTTGCGCTCCTGATAGGCGTCCCATACAGCAGTGATGGGCTTCAGAACCTTGCTGACATCAATGCCCATGAGGCTAAAGATGAGTTGGATGAATCCTCTAATTTGGGGAAGCTCATCTATACCATTGAGCCCCGATCCGCCTAGCCACATGCTGAGCAAATTCTGTGCGATGACCATGAGGTTGGCAGGCATGTTCGAGACAAACTGCGAAAATCCCTGTTTGATGCCAGCCCAAAGCGTCGAGAAGAAGGCGCCTGGATCTTTGAGGATATTTGCCGCAGCGGCGAGCATTGGGGCGGGATCGACGCCACAGAATTCGCATGCCTTTTTGAAGATTGCCACAGCGATATTGGCAAGCGATTCGAGGGCGGCTTTGATTGTGCTGAGCGCTTGGCGATAGGCTTCGCGGAGCGTTTCGAGGATTTGGGCGATGAGTTCTTTGAACGCCTCGACGGCGGCATTGATAGCTTCGACCGTAGCATCGACGATAGCCGTGAAGATTTCGAGGGCTTTGTCGAGGATCGCATTGATGACTTTGATGAGATTATCGGCGAGTTTTTTGAGGAGTTTTTTGAACTTGTCGAATGCCGTTCTCAGCTTGTTGCCGAGGTCTTTATTGACCTTGCTGACGAGGTCGGCAAAGGTGTCGAGGAGATTGTTGACGACTTCTAAGAACTTGTTGATGATCTTCGAAACGAGTGCTTTGAGCCCCGAAACGAACTTCTTGGCTGCGTCTTTGGCGGCATCGGCAAGTTTTTCGTACCACGCTTTTTCTTCTTTTTTGTCGTTATCTTCGGCCGATTTCTTTTCCTTATCGGCGTTTTGTTTTTCGCGTTTGATGTCGCGTTGTGCTTTTTGCTTTCCTTGTTCGATTTGCGAACGCGCGTCGGTCACATATCCTTGGTGTTCGGCGTCGTAGCCTGCGGCTTCGGATTCGAATTCCGCCGATTGTTCGTCGATTTTGGAATTCATTTCGGTTTCGAGCGCAGCCATCTGCTCGTCTTCGTTGGTCTTGGCATCGGCGCGAATTTGTTCGATTTCGGCTTCGTGTTCGGCGACGCTTGCATCGATTTGTGCATCGGTTTCGGCTTCGGCGGAATCGACTTGAGCCGAAGCTTCTTGCATCTGCGCCGAAGTCGATTCGGCTTCTTGTGTGAAATCGAGAATTCCCTTCGATTCTTCGTGGAATTGTTCGAGTTCAGCCGCCATGGCAATCGCCGATGTTTCGAGCGCAGCTTCTTGTTCATCGAGCACGCTCTTTGGCAATTTCAGATCGTCGTATCCGCGTTCGGGTAGAGTTTTGTCGAGCGAACTGACTTTTTCGGCGCCTTCGGATTTCGTTTGATTGTATTTCTCGGTTTCTTCGGCTTTTGCCTCGTCGATAGATGACGTATCGGCTTCGACCGTGGGTTCGTTGGGGATATCGTCGCCGCCGCCCGAGATCTTTTGCGCCTTGATCTTTGCGCTGGCATCGCTACCGGCGGCTTCGAGATTCGCATTCATCTTGCTTTCGAACGTGATCTCTTTATTGCCTTCGTTCGTCGCCTTCGAAGCTTCGGTCGAGGCTTGTTTTTCGGCGTCGACAGAACCGTCGTTGATTTCGGCTTCTTCTTCGCCGGGGAGTTTTGTTTTCTTTTCGGTCTCGGATTTTTGGATGTCTTCTTGTGTTTTTGGACCGAGTTCGGCGTGATGTTCGAGTTGGTGGCTTAGGCCCGACGTTGCAAACGCTTCGACGGCGTTTTTGCCCGATCCTTCGCCTTTGGGCGCCGGCGCTGCAGGCGCACCTGCACCGATAGCCGGTAGCGCCATGCCACCGCCACCACCGGCGTCGCCGCCACCGCTGCCACCGCCCGAAATGCTGACCGATATGCCACCGCCAACCGACCCAGTCGCGGCATGGGACGCTTTGCCCGGTTTCTTCGATTCTTTCTTGTCGCCTTTATTATCGTTGCCCTTTTTGTCGTTGCCTTTCTTATCATCGGTTTTTGCTGACGCAGCGACAGTCTGCGATTTGTTTGCCGATGATCCGGCTTGTTTCGACGCGCCATCTTGGTGTTTGGGATCGGCTTTCGATTGCTTGGACTTGTCTTTTTTGCTCGTCTCTTTCGACGAAACGTTTTTGTCTTCTTTCTTAGCGCCTTGAGCGTCTTTTTTGTCGCCTTTGTCTTCTTTCTTAGCGCCTAAAGCATCTTTTTTATCGTCTTTTTTGTTCTTTCCTTTGCCGTCTTGCGATTTTTTCTTTTTCTCGCCCTGGGCATCTTTTAGATCGCCGTTTTTCGCCTTATCGGCGTGTTGTTCGTCGCGAGATTTGCTGAAGTTGTTGACGGTTTTTTCTTCTTGAGCAGGCGTCGTTTGGACGGGAGCACCAGGATTGACGGGTTTTGCCCCAGTCGCGCCCTTGTCTTTGGCCTCGGCGTTTGCCTCGGCTTTTGATTTGCCCGCTTGCGGTGCGGCTTGTGCCGCCGCGCCTCCTTTAGCGCCCGAGAGTTCGGCACCGACCGAAGCTTGCTGCGCCGATTGTGCCTTTTGCGTCGCCTTTTGCGCTTGCATGGCTTGGGCTTCGTTCTGGGCTTGCGCTTGTTGCGCTTGCAGGGCAGATTGTGTCGCTTGTTGCTGTTGAGGTTGTTGCTGTTGCGCGAGGTTTGGACTTGAATCTTTTTCGTGCTTTTGCGTATTCATCGTCAGCTCCTTATCAAAAAAAAAACTATACACACCCGCTGTACATTCTATCGCATTTATGCTGGGCTGTCACAAAATTCGGACAATTTTTTGCGATGAATTCGTTTTGTGCGTTTCGCCTCTCTCATATCGTTTGATAGGGCGTTGCCGTGGGCGTTGCGGGCGCGGCGATTGATTGCCCAATTCGCTATGCGCCCAACGGGCGCATTGTGCGAAGTTGCGGATGTGGTGCGCGGAGGAACGAGCCTGGGGCGTTGCGGGCGCGGCGTTTGAGCGCCCGCAGAGGGGGGAGCGGCGTATTGGCGCATGCCAAAAGCCGCGCGGGGGGAGGCTTCCCCCCGTCCAAATTTCAAGAAAAAAAGAGAAAAAAGCGCCGTTGCGTCGTTGGGTTGGGGGGGGCTAGTGGCACGGTTCGGGGGGCTGTTCGGGCCAATCGTGTTTTGGGTAGCGACCGCGTAGGAGTTTGCGGACATCGGCGTAGGTGGAACGCCAAAAATTGGCGAGGTCTTGGGTCATTTGGGCGGCGCGACCGTTGGGGGCGCAGAGGTGGATGAGGACGGGTGTTGTGCCGGCGCCGACGCGTGGCAATGTATAAGTGCCGAATGCTTTTTGAATTTTGACGCGTATGACGGGAGGCGAAAGTGTATAATCGACGGGCGTTTCGTAGCCGTTTTGTAGTGTGACGCGCTCGGGGGCGTATGTTTGCAATATCGATTTGGCGGCGTGTGAAAGCGATTTGAAGGCGACTTGTGATAAATCGATTTCGTATAATTGTTTGAAAGTTGCGGCGTGACCGATGATTTGCGGCAGAACTTTCAATGCCCATGAAATATTGAAATCTGGGATGTCATTATAAGGTTGACATTGTTTTGCAAATGTGCATCGTGCGGTGAATTGTAGCCAGGCGTCGGATTTGAAATTGAGAGCTTTTTCGGGGGCTTTTCGTGCGGCGTCGAGTAGCGTTTGGCGGATGAGAGGGCGGTAGGCGTCGTCGTGTCGGAACGTTTCGCGCAGTGTAAATATATCGTAGACGACGGCATCGGCGACGACGACTCTGTCTTTTTCGGGTTCGTAGCGAGCGATGCGGCGTTCGTGCCAGGGAATCCATTTTGGATCGATGGGGAATGCTTTGATGACGCGGCTGGCGGCGCGTTCGACGCCGCGGACGAGGTCGACGTCGGCGCAGATGAAAAACGGTTCATCTTTGAGATCGTAGGGCTCGGCGATGGTGACGCCGTGATTGCCCGACATGCATGCGAAGATGGGGATCGTCGCGCGGCGCGGATCGTCTTTGGGGAGGGTGGCGTCTTTCTTTTGTGGGCGCTGTTGTGCGAGTCGGTCGGCGTAGGCGGCGAGCATCGACTTGGCGAGGGCTTCTTTGAGGGGGATGCGTTGCGCGGGGGCTTGGGCGTTGGCGGGGTGTTGGGCGGATTTGTCGGTGGGCGGTTGGGTGGCAGCTGGGCGCGACTGTCGTTTGATATCGTTGGCGGCTTGTGCAATATCGTCGGCGATGCGCTTGAGAGGCGCGTTTTCGGGCTTTTGTATGTTCTTTTTGAGATTGCAGAAATCGTCGTAGAGATTGGGTTTGGGCCAAGTCGCTTTTTGGCTTCGGCGATAGGGCGTTTCGGAGAGGAAAGCCGCCAATAATGCGGCATCGCGCACGATATCGTAATCGATGGCGTCGAGCATCCAGCGGGCCAGGCGCGGTTCGAGCGGCATCGAGGCCATTTGTCGCCCAAGTGGCGTAATGTCGTAGACGGCATTATCTTCGGTCGAATTGGGTTTCGTGGAATATTCTTCGGTCGAATTGCATTCGGTCGATGCGTTGGGGAATGAATTATCTTCGGTTGGATGGCGATCGTCGATGGGGTGGGATTGCAGCGCGCCGAGTTTTTGGAGCAGTCGTTTGGCTTCGGCGATACGCGTGGGGGCGGGTTGGGACAAGAATTTGAGCGATTCTGGCGATTGTAGTCCCCAAGCGGCGATTTGTAGGACGGCCTGAGCGAGGTCGAGTCGTTCGATTTCGGGTGTCGTTTGTGCGTTGAGCGAGTTTTGGACAGATTGAGGCCATAGCCTGATGCATAGGCCTGGGGCTTGTCGGGCGGCGCGTCCTGCGCGTTGGTCGGCCGATGCACGGCTTATCGACTGCGTTTCGAGCCGCGAGAGCCCCGAAAACGTGTCGAAAAACTTTTGTTTGACGAGCCCCGTATCGACGACGGCGCGGACGCCTGGGATGGTGAGCGAGCTTTCGGCGACGTTTGTCGAGAAGATGAGGCGGCGTTTGCCGCCGGCTGGGCGCGTCAGAATGGCGGCTTGATCTTGGATCGGCAGTGATGCGTGGCACGAAAAAAAGTCGCAATTATCGAATCGTTGGCGAGCGGCTGCGATGGCGTCGTTGATTTCGCCGACGCCTGGCAAAAAGACGAGGCAGTCGCCATCGGTGGCTTGTAGAGCCGTTTCGATGGCGTCGAGCAATGGGGCGATATAGACCGAAAACCGCTTGTCGGGCTGGATTGGCATATATCGAATGTCGAGTGGATAGATGGGGGCATCGATGTCGAAGACGTCGCACGGCGCGAGGAATTGGGCGATGGGGGCTGAATCGAGCGTCGCGCTCATGACGGTGATGTAGAGATCGTCGCGGCAGGCGTCTTGGAGCGCGTGGACCATGGCAAACGCCAAATCGTTTTCGATCGACCGCTCGTGAAATTCGTCGAATATGACGTGCGAAATGCCCTCGAGAAATGGATTGGTGCAAAGATAGCGCAGCAAAATGCCCGTTGTGACGAAGAGGAGCCGCGTTTTGACGGAGACTTTTTTATCGAGTCTGACGTGGTAACCGATGGCTTCGCCGACGTTTGAACCGTGTTCGGCGGCGACGCGTTTGGCGGCGGCGATGCACGCGATGCGTTTGGGCTGAACGCATAAGATGATGTTTTCGTCGTCGGGCGATTGTTGCGCCAAAAATGCGGGCGGAATCCGCGTCGTCTTCCCGCTGCCGGGCGTCGCCGATACGATGCGATTGATGCGTGGGCTCCCCAAAATGCGAGCGATATATGGATCGATGGGGAGCCTAGGACGATCGGGAATACTCGCGGGGCGATTTGAATTCTCTTTCGATTTTGTCGAACTATTCTGTGCGTTTTCCGAACTCATTTCGTCGAATTCGGCATTATTCATTTTGCGCGTTTTGGCGTTCTCTTTTGTCGAGAGAGGGGTCTGTTTCGTTGTCGGATTCATGGATAATCGGCCAGGTGGTGACGATTTTGGCTCCGCCCAAGGCAGAATCTTCGATGCTGATCGTGCCGTGATGGAGCATGATGATGCGTTTGACAATGGCTAGCCCCAAGCCTGCGCCACCTTGTGATTTTGCACGGCTGTTGTCGATCGTCGAAAACGGTTCGAAGACGAATTGGCGCTTGTCGGCGGGGATCCCCGGGCCGTCGTCTTCGACGGTGATTTCGACGGCATCGCGATTATGCGACAGTTGCATGTGCAATTCGATACTTTTTTGCGCGTAGCGCGCGGAGTTGGCGAGCAAGTTTCCGATGCTTCGCTTAAAAGCGGTCGGATCGACTTGTGCCGTCACCGTCGTATCGGGGGCGACGATTTCGACGTTGAACCCTTTGAGAACGACGTTTCGATGTTTGAGCGTTTCGGTCAATAGTGCGTAGATATCGGCGGTTTCGAATATCGTCTGGCCTTTTTTGGCCTCGAGGTAATTGAAGTAGCCGAGTTCTTTGAGCAAGGCATCGATTTCAGAAAAGTCGTCGTCGATCGATTCGAGTCGTTCGAGGACTTTTGGGCACGTTTCGTCGACGTCGAGCATTTCGAGTTTGAATCGAATGCGAGCCAGCGGCGTGCGGAGTTCGTGCGAGACGGCTTGGAGGAGGCTTCGTTGGCGGTCGAAGTTTTTGTCGATGGCATCGGCCATGGCATCGACGTGTTGCGCCAAGAGCCCGAGCGAATCGCGTCGCGTGTCGTTGATGCGTTTGGAATAATCGCCGTTGGAAATCCGCCGGCAGACTTCTTCGATGCTGTGGACGCGGCGGAACCCCGGCGCGAGCAATATGAGCGTGCCGACTAACAAGATGAGCATGACGATCGAAATCGTCACGACCATCGTCGAAAATTGGAAGTATGGAATTTCGTGGAAATCGCGCCGCAACAACACGGCATAGGGCGTGCAATCGATCGGGATGACGATGAAATAGGCTTTGTCGAGCGTCGGGGCAAACGCATGCATTTGCGGCAAATACGCATAGACGAAGCCGGCAAACTGCTGCCACGTCATCGATTCACGGCTTCGATCGCAACCGACGGGCGGATCGGCGGGCGCGTTGTCGTAGCTGCGCCACGGCACCATCTTGCGCACGACGACGCCGTTATCGTGCGAAAACACGGGGCGCATCAGATCGCTTCGCAAGATGATTTCGGCCTGCCGCAAAGAGGCATCCGATTTCGTCGCTAAGTAATCCGAAATTTCACTTTTCGAAAGCCCCGTCAACCGCGCATTGAGCAAATCTTGCAAAAATGCGGGGTTGAAGTGGCTGACGAGGCTGTTGACACCGACACTCGGCTTCATGAACGCATAGACGGTTAAAAACGATATGCTAAACGTCACGAATAAAGTGACCAGTGTCTTCATTCCATAGGAGATGAGGATACGACGTCTGTCTTGTTTTGGCGTGTCGCTCATAAAGTGGGGGTTATTCTTGGCTAATCAGCATGTAGCCCGTACCGCGCACGCTCTTGATAAAGCGCGGCGATTTGCCACTGTCGTCGATTTTGTTGCGAAGTCGCGAAACGCGCAAGTCGATGCTTCGGTCGCTGCCATCCCAATCGACGCCGCGCATCTGCCGAAAAATTTCTTCGCGCGTCAAAATAATGCCTTGGTTGGCAAAGAAATAGCTTAACAAATCGAACTCACAGCTCGTGAGATTGATGACGCGCCCATCGACGATGGCAATTCGCTTTGCCGTATCGAGTTGCAAGCTACTCTGGGAATTGAGGCGTTGCGCACCATCGGTCGTCGTCGATTCGCGGGCGATTCGTTCGTAGCGGTTGAGCAAATTCGTAATGCGCGCCAACAGGCTACGCGGCTTAATCGGCTTGACCAAATAATCGTCGACGCCAATTTCCAACATCACGATTTCGTCGACTTCGTCGTCGTTTGCCGTTACGATGATGATCGGCCCCGGAAACAGAGGCCGCAACTCCTTGCATATCGCCTTGCCGTCTTTATAGGGCAACATATAATCGATGATGACAAAATCGGGTCGGACGTTGAGAATATTCTCCACCGCCGTATCGCCGCGGTAATCGACGATGACCTCGAAGTTGTGCATCTCTAAGTATTCTTTCGTGGCATTCGCCAAGCTAATATCGTCTTCAACGAGCATGATGCGTCGTTTCTTTTCGCTCATATCATTCCTCCTCCATTCAAGAGAGCGATTTCTCACATCAAGAGAACGGTTACTCACTGAGTCAATCCCAGTTTGTAGTCAACTTTCCCCATCGTGTCAAAGATTTTGGCACTTGCGTGCGAATTAAATTCAGTATTTCGCTTTGTATCGCAATCGCACCCTTTTCGTGCCACAATTCGGAAATGTTGTAACGGTCGCATCATACAAATGTTGCAACAAAAAGATACGAAACAATTTGTCACACACCGTCGCATTGATACCGAATAAAATTCGCGTATTACGTAACATACTGTATTTTATGAGAAATCTCAACACCTACACCGCGCCCCGCGCGAAGACGTGCGATTCGTCGCCATTCTCCGATTGGGATTGGTTTTCTTTGGGATTTTTTGGGGGGCTTCGCTATTGCCCCTTGCCGGGGCAATACGCTTCGCGGTTGGCTTCGCTATTGCCCCTTGCCGGGGCAATACGCTTCGCGGTTCGGCTATTTGCCTGCGGCAAATACGCCTCACATAGATTGAGGGTGGGCGCGGCAAATCCACCCCCCGGCGATGGGGCGGGGCAATTCTGGAGAGGGGGGGGGGGCCGATAGGCCGGGGGAGAGGTCCCGTTTTCCCCTA
>SFMP01000088.1 GCA_004554395.1 Myxococcales bacterium
AGTGTTTGCCATCGAGTGCAATGAAAAGGTTGCCGAAGTCAATTTTTCCGGTAAAAATGCCGAGAACAGGATTGATGACATCATCGACGAGCGATTTGACGATCGACGTGAAAGCCGCCCCGATGATCATACCGACGGCTAAATCCATCATGTTGCCACGGATGGCAAAATCGCGAAAATCTTTTGCAAGACCCATAGAATTCTCCTCAATCAAAAAGCGGATGACATACACATAAATCAAACATCCGTTTTATTATTTTGACGAACGCCGTCAAAGCCGCCTCATGATAATAGAAGCATTGAAAGCGGCTTTGACATGACTGATATAACGGGATGTTATACCTTAGAGCATTTGTTTAACGGCTTCTTTAATGCGTTCAATTTTGACTTTTTCAGCCGACATCATGACGGCATAATCGTCTTTTGTCGCGACGCATCGGACGCCGAGATAGGCTTTGAGTTTGGGTTCTGTACCCGACGGACGGAGCGAAATCCACGAGCCATCGGCCAAATAGAAAGTCAACATATCTTGTTTTGGCAAGTGAATCACGGGCGTGACGGTGGAGTCGGCGAGTTTAGTCGTTTTGAGATTCAACAAATCGCGGACGGAGTCGACATCGATGCCGGCGATGGCATGCGGTGGATTGTTTCGCAATTGCGCCAAGACATTAGCCATCGTTTCTTTGCCAGAAAGCCCTTCGTAGAATCTTTCAGCGGCATCTTCGACGTGAATGCCGAATTTGAGATAGATTTCGTCTAAGACGTCGCTCACTTTTTTGCCGTTCGCTTTGCAATCGGCCGCGAGTTCGGCGAGTAGTAGGACGGACAAGATACCGTCTTTGTCGCGAGCGTCGGAATAGGTGAAGCCGAATGCTTCTTCGTATGCAAAGATAAAGTGTTGACCGCGTTTGACGCGTTCATCGGCGACATTTCCCATCCATTTGAATCCAGTGAGGGTTTCTTGGAAATCGACGCCCATGCCTTCGCAAATCGCTCGCGTGAGTGGGCTCGATACGACGGAGCAAATGGCGAAGCTGTCGTGATTACGCAAGTTTTCGGGCAAATGTTGGATGAGATAATAGAGCATGAGGGCGCCGATTTGGTTGCCGCCCAAGATTTTATATTCGCCATTGACGGGGATAGCGCATCCCAAGCGGTCGGCGTCGCCGTCATTGGCTAAGACGATTTCTGCGCCGACTTCTTTAGCCATTTTCAACGCGCGTGGCCATGTATCGAGTCGTTCGGGGTTGGGGGCATCGAGACCGGCGAAATCGCCCGAAGGCGTTTTTTCTTCTTCGACGACGCGAACTTTTTTGAATCCAGCGCGATCAAACGATTTTGAAGCACATTCCCATCCCGTACCACCGAGCGGTGTATAAATGATATCGACGTCATTTGCGCCGGTATGAACAGCACTCTTGACGACCCAGTCGCAATAGGCGTCGATCGTTTCGTCGCTCATCATCTCGATATAACCGTCGCGGACGCCGTCTTCGATCGAGACGAAATCGTGGCCAGTATCGGCGAGTTTATCCATGCGAGAAGCGACTTGAGCATCGACTGGCGAAATGATTTGTGCCCCATTTGACCAAAAGACTTTGTAGCCGTTGTAAATTTTAGGATTATGACTGCTCGTGACCATAACGCCGGCGAAAGCATTTTTCGTGCGAATGGCGAAGGGGACGAGATTTGTCGGCGTGAGTCGGTCGAACAAATATACTTTGATGTGATTAGCCGCTAGGACGCCAGCCGTCATGCGAGCAAATTCTTCGCTATGGTGTCGGCAATCGTATCCGACGACGACCCCGCGCCTCACTGCCTCGTCGCCATACTCTTCGATGAGGCATTGAGCTAGGGCTTTCGACGCCTTTGCAATCATGTAGACGTTCATCATGGTGCGCCCAGCGCCCATAACACCGCGCAATCCAGCTGTACCAAAGTGGAGCGTATCGCCGAAACGATTTGTAATCGTTTCAATATCGTTATTATCTATAAGCGCTTGGACTTCGGCACGCGTATTTGCGTCAAACGGCTCCTTTGTCCAAGATTTCGCTGTTTCTAGAGCTTGAGTTTGTAATTCATTCATCACAGATCTCCTCAAATGGTCGTTGAGAACGTTTCATAAAACGGCGAAATGGCGCACCATTTCGCAAACAAATCAAATAAAAAAATTATCGAGAATTGCGCATGCAAACGGCGAGTGCGTGTTCGGCAGCCTCGCGGGCATCGGGATCGGTTTCCATTTTTAGCATCATTTCGAGATCGGGCACAAAAGCTTGCCATTGCGTAATGCCAGCGGCTCGGGCGGCGCAATACCTGACTTTTGGCAATGCGCTGTCGAGATTCATCGAAATCGTCTTGATCATTTCAGCCTCGGGTTTTCGCCCGAGGAGTCCGAGCGCGATGATCATGTTGGGATCGAAGAAACGACGCGAGCAAACGTCGATGAGCTCATTAATCGAATAGCAACTGACCGTTTCGTGAAAGAGCTCGCGTGCGCGTTTTGAAATCCAAGACTGCTTCGAACTCATCGTCGCGTAGCAAATCTCATCGTGGAGATTGCGCACGAGGGTGAGCTCGGCTCCGACGTCATTCATCGCCTGATAGGCGATTTGATGGAGTTTCGTCACTTGCGAGGCCTCGTCGCTTATCAATTCGAACGACACGCCATCAGCCTTGAGTTTGTCGATCACCGACATAACCTTCTCGAAAAAATCGGGGTCATTCAAATCGGGATTGTCCCGAAAAACGCAACGCCTGTTATGCATAGCTCAAATTCTACTTGGCGGACGAAAAAAACATGCGCGAGCTCGCGCCGTCGTACGCGAGCCAGCCATTGACCTAGGCGAAAACCGCCCAAATCACGCTTTACCTTACAACAATACGAATGGAAGAAACAATAAATTATTGAATTTCCACACATAAGCATACATGTAGTTATAAGTGCGCCAATTAAACGATTTGCGCTCCATTACCGACATGAGTTTGTATAAAAGGCAATCCCAATGCAATAATATCATTTTTAATGAAAGGGCATGCCGAATCTTCGCATATTACGATGACGTTAGATCCCGCGTCTACAGTACAACAGACAGGGACAGCTTGTGTAGCGCGTAGAACTTTTTGAATGATTTCGACGCTTTTGGGCGCAAAATAGAGAACGGGGCGTTCACAAGTCATCGTAAGGGCATGTAGTCGCATCATATTTCGATGCACGCCAGCGGAGAATGAAGCGAAATCGCGTTGAACGACAGCTTGTTGTAGGAGATCGGCTTCTTTCTTCGATTCTTCGACAAAGACATTCCAAAAGGGCGAACGCATGCACATATTCATACACTCGGAGCTAGAAACGCTTTTTTGTGAATCCGTGACTTGAATGACGAATACATGGAGGTTCCAGTAATCGGCTGGTGCAAAAGATTCGGCAAAAGAGTCGGATCCATCGTCTAAATGGCCTGTACGCCAACGTGTCCATCCGCCTGGGATGCTCCGCGCCGCCGACCCGGATCCCAAGCGAGCCAAGGCGCTCAACTCGGACTCGCGGAGTTCGAGCCCTGCGGCGGCGGCGGCGGCAGCAGCAGCAGCAGCACTGCCCGAGGCAGACGAAGCGAGCCCCGAGGCAAGGGGAAAGTTATTACGAGATTGGAGTGTACAGCGTTTATCCCATCCTTTGATATCTCGAATTTTGTCGAGAATTCGCTCGACTCGTCCCATCGACTGAGCGGGGACTTGCCATCCATTGATGATGAGAGCATCGCGCGTGTCGTCGTTGTGCCAATGAGCTTGCGTTTCGGTGATGAGTCCATCGACATTAAAAGCCACCGAATCGAATAGAGGAAGGTTCAAAGATTCATCGCGCTTGCCCCAATACTTTGCGACAGCCACATTTGCATGAACGCGTGCTTTAGCTCGATAATTTTTATGACATTCCCTTTCTTGTTCAACCATCACTTTTTCTACGTCCTGTACCAAACTCTATACTGGTATTATAATGGGCTCGATATGCCCACGGTTATGCCGCCACCGATCATGACGGATTCAAGTTTCCAATGATAATCTGAGAAGACTTGCGCTGAGATCGAAACGATACCAATGATATATTGTGCACCGATAGCGCCACCGACGCCCCCACTCATGCCGTTGTTGCCCGTAATTTTCACGAGGGTATTACTCATAAAGACGTTGAGCGAAATTTCGGGTTGTATATAAAAATATAGATTCATTTTGCGAAAAGGCGCGACATAGGCGCGCGGAGCAAAAGTCAAATATATAAATTGGACCCCGTTATCGAATGGTAAAAAATCTTTATTAGTGAAAGCGCGCGCCGATCCAATTCGGAGATTAAGCCCCAAATACCCCATGAGTTGAAGTGTCGTTTCGGCGTAGACAGCCATTCCGATATCGGCAGCATTTCCGAAGTCGCCTTCAATGACATCGAAACAATCGAGTCCGAGTGCGAACGTCGCACGAACGCGCCGAAATCCGAGGGGCTCGGCTTGCGCGACCGAGAGCGACGCCCCAAATGAGACGAACAAGGCGAAGAAAAATATCAGAAGACGCTTCATCGCCATGCTCCGATCTCTGTCACACTGGGGCGATACTTTCGACGCTTAAAGCGAGCATATATCGATATGGCCAATAGCCCAATGATGAATAAGGAGAGAGGTGGTCGCTTGTTTGCCACATTTGGCCTAGCCGAGCACGTACTATTCCCCGAGGATTCACAAACGCCTTGTTCTGTACAATACTTACCGCTACCGCAATTTGTATCGTTAAAGCACTCTACACCATAGGATTTAATGACTCCCGTCAAGCGATTTTGACAGAAATCGGAGTAACAACAAGGTTGTTCGATGTTTGAATCGATATAATCCTCAGAAATCTGATTATCGTTGCACCAGAAAAGGAATTGCGTTAGGCATTGATTTAGGCAATCTTCTCGTTCTGTATCTGAATTAAATAATTCGTTACATCCCGTGACACATGTCGGTGGATATGTACTACAATCGAGATCACAAGTGAATTCTTCGCCTGTCGAAGAGACGAGTTTCCGCGTATCTTGTACGCTGAAATCATACGAGCACGCACCGGAGCCACCACATAGAGCGCATGGAATCGATTCAGCATCGCTTAAGTAGTAATTATCGGTGCATAAATATGCCATTGAGAGGCAGTTTTTAAAGCATCCCGCAACATTTGAATAACACTTATCAACGCATTCTCGCGCAGGTGTACACGATTTCAAGCATTCTTCGTCGCCATTACACTTTTGAGTACAAGTTTCGAGTCCGGCATCGGAATGACACTCTGAACGTCGACAGGACTCGATCGAATCGGCATCTTTACACATCTGTGCACACACAGACTCGGAAGGGCATTTATTGATACATATTTCGGGCGTGTTACACGACTTATAACAAAACGAGACCGTTCCATCTTCGCCCGAATCGACGCCATCGTTTGCAGTGAGATGGGAACAGGAGACTTCCTTCGACACACACCGACTCGTCGCACAACAAAAAAGCGACACGCTCAGAGAATTTCCATAGGAGAGGAGGGCGGGCGTTAAAACGCCTGCCCCCTTTTCGCTACCATTGAGGTGCCAAACTTTTTGTCCCGTGGAGCGTTCGACATGATTGACATAAGACGTCGCCGAGACAACGACTTCTGTCTCTTGCGAAGTATTGACATTTTCAATTTCATAATTGAGTTCGTAGCGGACAAAGAGATCTTGAGAGATTTCATCTTTGCTATGCGCCTCATAGACGCCAGTATTTGAATCGACTTCGATCGGCGCAGACATGAGCCAATAATCATGCGCCTCGCACGATGCTAGGCATAGCCCTATGACAAAATAAACAAAACTGTGCCTCACGGCATAACCCACGTTCTCAACGCTGCGCAGCGAGCCAGCGTTCAAAGTTGTTCGCATCGAGTCCTCCCGTCGATTTGAGGACTTTTCCAAGCTCGCGCAATAACGAAGCGTCAAGCTCGACAGTTGCCGCCAATTGCTCCAGTCGTTGACGAAGCACGGCATTTTCTTCTTTGTATGCAGCTAGCTCCGATGTCAAATTTGACACTTTGCGTTCGAGTTGCGTCAGCCCAGCATCGTTTCCATGAGGAGATTCGAGATCGAGGTACTGCGTGTGCAGAATCGACGGGCGCCGTCGCACAGGCGGATTGGTCGTCGATGCAATCTCAGGCAAAGAAATCGAATAGCATCGTTCGATGACGAGATGAAGCGTTCCATAAGGCGCAATATAGAACTTCATTTGTTCAACTCGCGCATCGCGTAAAAAAGCCGTAATAGCATCGATTTGCGAATAATCGGCAAGTGCAACGAGCAGTCCCGCCGTTGGATCGAGAGCAAATGGAATGAAGCTGAATCGACGACACACAGCCGCAGTCGAATAGCAGATTGCCTTAGCATCGGGCGTAACCCTCGATAAATCGACAACTTGACAGTGATAATAATCGCCTGCTGCAATCGCAAGTTGCTCTTGAGACAGCGCCCCAACACCGATTAAACACTCGTAAATCGATGCGCCGGCATCGGCTTTTACGAGTGCCGTTCGCAATTTATCTTGGCTAATCAGCCCTGCATTTACGCAATATTCAATGAAATTCGCATCCATCGTCCACTCCCATCGCGACACCAGCCCGAGAGCAAATATCACAAATCTACGCCGTGCGTAAATATTCGATCTCGTTGCGCAAAGCCATTCTCAAAGCTCTACGCTCTTTTTCCATTGCCTCAATGCGCCCTTCGATTTGTTGCGTATGCCGCGCCATCGTATTGATTTGCGCATTGAGTGATTCGCATTTTTGAGGATATTGCTGAGCATTAAACTCGGCAATCACTTGTGCTTGTTCATCGAGCTCTGATTTCTGCTTCGAGACTTCTTCGTCGAGCGAGGCGATGTGTGCATCGCGATCGACGAGCTCGGAAACGCGCATTTCCAGTTGCGTTTCCGTCCATCCGAGTTTTTCGTGCATATCGATCAAATCGGATTGGCTCTTATCGAGTTCGTTTTGGCTCTTATCCAATTCCATCTGCGTACTTTCGCATAACGCCTGGTGCTGTACGAGTTCAGCTCGCGTCTGCTCGAGTTCGTCAATCAACGCTTCAAACCTCGTACTCAAATCGTCATAATCGTTCGATTTTATGTTGAATGACGTTTGAAGCATCGATAGAGATTCAGAAATCTCTTTATATATCGATCTCATATTTCCAAGCTCGGTTTCGCGAGCATCGAGCGTCGCGCGAGCTTGCTCCAAGTCGTTGTTCGAAGCTGAAAGCGCAGATTCCGTTTCGGATAAGCGCGTCGCGTTCGATGCCAACTCGTCGCGCGTCGCGCTGAGTTCAGTTTCGCGAGCGTCGAGCGTCGCGCGAGTTTGCTCTAAGTCGTTGTTCGAAGCTGAAAGCGCAGATTCCGTTTCGGACAAGCGCGTCGACGTCGTCGTCAACTCGTCGCGCGTCGCGCTGAGTTCGGTTTCGCGAGCCGTAATCGTTTCGAGCGCTTCCAAAAGTTCTGTTTCGCGAGCATCGAGCGTCGCGCGAGCTTGCTCCAAGTCGTTGTTCGAAGCTGAAAGCGAGGATTCCGTTTCGGACAAGCGCGTCAACGTCGTCGTCAACTCATCGCGCGTCGACGAGAGTTCAGCTTGCGATTCGGAGAGCGCGGTTTCGCGAGCCGTAATCGTTTCGAGCGCTTCCAGAAGTTCGGTTTCGCGGGCGGCGAGCGTCGCGCGAGTTTGCTCCAAGTCGTTGTTCGAAGCTGAAAGCGAGGATTCCGTTTCGGACAAGCGCGTCGACG
>SFMP01000089.1 GCA_004554395.1 Myxococcales bacterium
TGCATTAACCGTTCCATAGCCAGCTTTAGTCCCTCCTGCATTGTCTCGTAAACATCGGAGGCATTGTAGCCGTCCTGTTGTGATGCCATCGCTGCAATCAGCGACTGGGCCAGTTGTTCCATTTCGGGTTTTGGTTTCGGTTTGCGTTTACGTTCTGCCATGTCTAAGCTCCTTTGCACTCAAGCATGTATCCTTATAACAAACTTGAGTGCTTGTTTGGGAGTTTACACAAAATAATTTACACCCCCACAGGGTACGCTTACACGCATACTGGTCGATGTAGTAGGCGATATCTTTGACCGGGTTAATCTTGGCGTCCAGTTCCTCTCTCGCTTTCTGCACCTTCTCGTAAAACACGCGGTCACTATCGTCTGGCTCAAGAGGAACAGTGACAAAAAGATCTACCATCTTCCCACCATCCTTCTTCGTTCCACGCAGAACGTACCGAACCCCAGCTGCCGTGCGCTTTTTATAAAGCCCCTTAACTTTCGGAAACTCAGTGTTTCTTTTCACCATGACACAATCTCCTTGTACAAAAAGTGTCCAAATCCGGGTCAGCTAGAGGCTCGAAATCCGACTCTCGGCGTGTGATTATGAACGCCATCCGAAACGATGTTTCGTCAGTGCCCTAGCCCCAATCGGTTTGATATGGACGGTAGTAGTGAGATGTGCGTGATTAACTTTTTTTATGGGGCGGGCATGTAGCGAGCGCCCTGAAAGGGCGCCAGAACACAGCCCGAGGTGTAGCGTAGCGCAACCCCGGGATCTTGGGGCAAAATGCGAATGCCGATGTAATTATCGTTGCAAGGCGTTTGGCGGATGGTGTAGATTAGCGACGGCGTGGGGCGCATTGATTTGTTCAAGACCGTACTTACTTCTGTATTATATCGACAAAACCTAGTCGGTCGATTTCCCCGCGCCATTTTTGATTTTGGGAGTATGGACGATGGCGCACCCAGATTTTGAGGAACTCGATGGCAGGAATGCAATTCGATATTACTTTTTAGAACGGCACCACAAATGTTTTGATCCCGATGATGTCGAATTTTCTTCGGTGAAGATCGAAGAGAATGAATTATTGGCGGCCGATATCATTTTGGGAGAATACGGTTTTGCGTTGGATTATGGCCTCCGCGAGCGCGTTTCGAGGTATACGGCGGCGACGTTTGCTGCGTGGGTGACGTATATGGGGGCGGCGCTTCGTAGCGTTTGCAATCGTTATGATGATTTTTTGCCGATGTATGTCGATTTTCCGCGTCAGGTGCCGCGCGATACGTATGAAGAGTGGGTTCGTCGCGTGTGTGGTGCGTATCAGGTGCCGGGTTTGCCGTGTTTATATTGTGGTTATGATGGCGCGATGGTCGAGGTTTTGCCGTGTCATCACGTGATTTGTGGGCATTGTTTCGATATGACGAAATATCGTGCGTGCCCGATTTGTCAGCGTCATATCGACAATGCGCCGGCGGCGGCTGTTCGTGCGCCCAATGCGATCGAGGCGGGAGTGGAAAAGCGCCTGTTTTATGGGGGTATAGATGCGGCGCAAGAATCTTGTATGCAATCGCAAGAATCTTGTACGTATATCGTGCCGCGCGATGATTTATACAAAGCGGCTCGCATTGAGTTTATACAATTATGTGGGGCTACGCAGCCATTGCACGAGTCGCAGAGTGAGTTTATGCGTCACTGTTGCGAGGCTTATGGCGACGATATATATCAATGGTTGCCGCCGACGATCGTATTGCGAGAGACGATAGCGGTCGTTTTTGGTGCGCTCATGAAATTGGGTGGGTCGCCCGATTTGTGGGTGTTACACGCGCAGCGTTATATGAAAACGGCGACCGACGTTTTGCGTTTGATTGCCGTATTATCGGGCGCGAAACCGACGATCGAGAAGGTTCGGCATGTGCGTAGCGTGCCCAATAGCATCGTCAAGACGGGGATATTTGGCGACCCCGAGAAGTTGCACTACGACGATCGCACGCGATATGAATTATATCAATGCGAAGAAGATAATTCATTAAAAGAGCCCGAATTGTTGCGATTTTATTATATGTCGTCGGTGTTTAAGCCGGCGCGCATGTCGCGATCCGATCGGAGGCGCATATTGGCGTTGCTCGAGTCGTATCCCGAGCAGGCACTCTATGACGATATGCATCGGTATCGCGCGGTTTGGGTACGTTTGGGCGAAGTGTTGCATCCGTCGGAGTATGCGCGGCGCTACCCAAAAGTCGAGCGCGTTTTTGCGAGTTTGCGCAAGAAGTTGGTCAATGGCGCGAGTTTGGTACGGCGGCAAACGTGGCAGAGCAAAGTCGAGGCGGCGTTGCGCGATCGTAGAATCGACGATGCCGTGTCGATGCTCGCCGAACGACCTGGCGAGTTTGCACGAAAATTGAGCCGTCTCATCGCCATCGTCGGGGAAAACGACGATGATAACGCAAAGAATGTGACAAAGAGTAATATTATTAATCACATTATAAATTTTGTAAAGAAAAGTTGCGATTCAGACAAATACAGTGATTTTATTGAAACGGCGACGCGCGTCGTCGTGAGCGTGCCGACGCCGTTGTTGTTGACATTATATCATCAACTGAAGTTGCGCGAATCGCCGATTGAATTGCGATTTTTCGAGCCCAAATCGAAAGACAATGTCCGCTATTGCAAGCGCGATGTGCGGTCGCCACTCGATGCAAATATGACACGGCCTATACGGCAAGCCATATTGCATGAAATACTCGCGCGATTTGCGCAGAATCGGCATTTCGAGACGTGCACGATCGATTCGTCGCTCGATGCGATTGTGATGCCGCGAGCGGCGGCAAGGTCGCGCGATACATCGGCGCAATTGGGGCTTGGAAGTCGCGTTTCGTTCGACACAAAGCCCGGTGATATAGTGCGATTGTTTTTATATTGGTGTCAGAAGTCGCCCGATTGCCGAGTCGATCTCGACCTTTCGGTCGTTTTTTTCGATCCCAAATGGAACAAAGTTGGCGAATGTACATATTTTAATTTGACTTGCGATCACGACGGGCAAACGTATGCCGAGCATTCGGGCGATAGGCAAGATGCACCGCCGCCCGAGGGCGCAAGTGAATTTATCGATATCGATGCAAAGGTGGCGAAGGCGGCTGGCGCGCGATATGTCGTCGCTACTGTTTTGTGTTATAATGGTGGTATATCGTTCGACGATTTGACGGCGGCATATACGGGAATGATGATTCGCAGCGATGCCAAAGCGGCGGTTTATGACCCTAGAACGGTGACACATCGGTTTGCAATCAGTGGGCAATATCGCGGTTATGTGCCGATTGTGTTCGATTTGGTCGACTCGGAAATCATCGTCGCCGACGCGTCGATTTCGCAACGATCGTCGGGTAATGTCAATACGCTCTCTGCGTCGAAAGAGCTCTTCGAAACGCTCGCCAATGTCGTACCGTATTCGCGGCATTTGGCGTATCCATCGCGTTATGAAATTGCATGTATGCATGCGGCGGCGCGATGTGAGCGTGTAATAGTGCGGCTGGCGGGTGGCAAAGCTGCGCTCTATAGCCGTGGGGCGGGCGAATCCGATGTGGCGTTTTATCGTCGCATGATCGAACGCAAGCCCGATTCGACGTTTGACGCATTCGAGCCGTCGCCGACGCCGCCGGCGACGCCAAGTTTGGCGTTTTTGTTGCGCGGCGATATGGTGTTTGCTCAGGCGAGCGAAACGTCGATCGTCTTTGCCGAGCGTTCGGTGGGAAGCGTCGATTGGGCGTTGATCTACTGATCCGATGAATCGATGCGCTGAGTTAATATGAGTTAATATATCGATGCGCGGTGGGGGAGGGCTTGCGCTAGTCTTTATATGAAATCGTTTCGAGTGCCATGGGCGTGTGCACGTCGGTTTGGTGGGCGACGAGGATATCGGCGTAATCGACGAGGTCTGGGTATTGGAGTGCGCATGCTTCGTAGTCGGCATAAGTTGTTTTGTGGCGACAGTAGTCGTAGGCGGCTAGGCAGAGTGCATAGATGCCGTCTTCGGTGCGCAGCGATTCGAATTGCGCCATAATTTTGAGCAAGTCGGGGTCGTCGATTTGGTTCAAGGCGATCCGTGCGACGGCGTATTCGATGAGGAAATCGCGGGCGTCGACCGACGCCGCCGAGATGTACGCGGCTTTGAGTGGATCGAGTGCCGAAAGTGCCAATTCGTGGTGTGCATAGGCATTGAGCAACGCCGCGATATCGATGCGTAGCGACGATGGGGGCGCGTCGAGTGCGAGTGCCGAGTCGATATCGGCGAGTGCCTTTTCGGTCATGTCGTAGCGCAATAAGACGGTGGCGCGACCGTAGAATCCCCATGGATTGTGGTGATTGAGGATGAGCAGGCGGACGTAGTATTCGAGGGCGATTTCGAGGGCGTCGATGGCTAGAGCGCAGTTGGCAATGCCCAAGACGACGTCTTCGTCGTTGGGGGTTTGCGCATATAATTCGCGGTATTTCTCAAGTGCCCCGACGATGTCGCCCGAAGTTTCAAGATTTCTCGCTGTTTCTAGTGCCGACATCGCCATATCGATAAAATCGCCATCACGGAAAGAGAAAAGAGCGCATAAACATTTGCGCACGAACGATCCGCACATTGGCAGACGCTCGAATCGAGCGCATTCATAATGGGCAATAGTGTGAGGGGCAAATTTTGAGACTTTGCCCGTCGGCATTGAGGCGCATATTTGTAACGCATTTTTCGAGGCTTTGGTGGTGCAAAAGGTGTGATTGATGCGTGATTTGCGTGGCGTCGTATGCTTGTATTTTGTGGGATAATTCAGTAATAAACGGTTTTTTTGCCGTTGCGTACAAATCGTACGCAGGGGATGGATAGCGGTATTTCGCGCGATGATGCGATGGGAATAGGGAGGCGAGTCGTGAAACAAAGACGACGGATTTGGACTAGGACGTGTACCGGATTGCTACTTGGTGCGGCGTTGGCGTTTGGTGGGTGCGACGGTGACTCCTCGCCCAAAGTGTATGAGAATCAACCGATAGCGCCATCATACGCGAATTTCACGATAAGCGAGCTGAAGGCACACATGGGTGCGACGCTCGTCGATAAGGGCGTCAATTTCGTCGTCTATTCCGAGAATGCCGAGCGTATCGAAGTTTTGTTGTTCGACGACCCCGAATCGAGTTCGCCGACGATGCGTTTGCCACTCGTTCGCCAACCGGGAACGAGTTTGTGGACTCTTTTCGTTTCGGGACTCGGGATTGGGCAACATTACGGTTATGTCGCTTGGGGGCCCAACTGGAAATACGATCCGGCGTTTCAACCAGGGTCGTCGATAGGTTATATCAGCGATTGCGACGAGCAAGGGAATCGATTTAACCCGAATAAATTGCTCATCGATCCCTATACGCGTCGGATACATCGCGATTTCGATTGGAACAAGGGCAATCCTGCATCGGGCACGGCGCGCGACGTGTCGACATGGGGAGCGGCTGCCAAATCGGTCGTCATCAAAAGCGATTACAAATGGAGCGATAACGAAACGACTTGGATTGAAAATCGCCAAAACGGAAAAGGTCACGATGTCAACGAGGCCATCTTTTACGAAGTTCATCCGAAGGGATTTACGGCAAAAGCGCTCGACGTCAAGGCACAAGGGACGTATCGCGGAATTGGCGAGAAGGCGGCATATCTCAAGGACTTGGGAATTACAGCTGTCGAACTGATGCCCATTGCCGAAAAGCCCGACGACGGCACGTATTGGGGTTATAACACGATCGCATTTTTTGCGCCCGAGCAGAAGTTTGCTCAGCCGAGTAGCAAGCTCAATTCCGTCGTCGACGAATTTAAATGGATGGTCGACGAACTGCACAAGCACGATATCGAAGTCATCTTAGACGTCGTCTATAACCATACGGGAGAAGGTGGCTTTTGGCGTAGCAAAGTCGAGGCGCCGTTTGATTATGGTTCGCAATCGAATTTCGACGACAAAACGGCGGCGACGATATATTCGTTCCGCGGTCTCGACAATCGGGCATATTACCATCTGACAGAGCTCGACGAAAAACCGAACCATGGCTATCTCGATCAGACAGGCGTCGGCAATCAGATGCGCACGAATCACGAACCGTTTCGGCAACTCATCCTCGATAACTTGAAATATTGGGTCGAAGAGATGCACGTCGATGGATTCCGCTTCGACTTGGCGTCGATTTTGGGCGTGACCGACGAAAACCCATACAACACCGACCCCGCTTTTTGGCGCGATAACGTCGGCAAGACTGTCGTTCAAGACATCATCGACGATCCCGTATTCCAAAAGAACAATACGCGTTTTATCGCCGAACCTTGGGACATCGGCCATTATGCAATAGGCATGTTCCCCAAATCGCAGTCTAAAGAAGGCTATGCTTGGAGCGAATGGAATGGGCGATTCCGCGATATGTTGCGTCGTTTCGTCAATAGAGACGACGTAGTGCTCGGTCATGAAGATACTATTCCGCCCTATTGGAATCCGGATTTGTCGATTGGCAATATTCTCTTAGGATCGAGCGTGCTATTTGGCGACGATGGACGATCGCCCTATAACTCGGTCAATTTCATCACTGCGCACGATGGGTTTACGCTCAACGACCTCGTCACCTACGATGTCAAACACAACAAATGTAGCAAGGTCAATCCGATTTGTTGTGACAAGCCTTATGATGCATTCTGCGATAAAAATAGTGGCGATGATCACAACGAGTCGCGCA